>CAJXLG010000003.1 GCA_913055885.1 uncultured Rhodospirillales bacterium | reverse complement strand
GGGTGAGGACAACAAGGGCGTCCAGCCGACCCTTTTCCGCGGCCAGCATGGTGACCCGGTCGTCATAGGTCCGCTCCGGTGCCACGCCGTAGCGGGCCGCCGTGGCGGCGTTGGTGGCGGAATCGCGGCTGAAACAACCGGCTGCCACATCGAAAAGACCGTCGAGCCGGCAGGCGGCGAAATGCACGGGCCCCACGGCGGACTGCGCCGAGCCGCCAATGAAACCGAGCTGCAAGGGCCGGGCGGTGGGCATGGATCACGGTTTCCCGTCCAGCGGCACGATCCTGCGATGTTCACGAATGGTAAGACGGGGCGTCAAGGCGGCCCGCTACTCGAAAAAGATAAAGCCCCAGTCCCCTGAATAGCCGGCCTGTCCGAAAAGCCAGGCCCATTCCGCCGGTGTGTGGAACGCCCGGCAGGTAAGCTGCCAGTAGAGCAGGTTCACCTTTTCGCGTTCATCGCGGTAGGATTCCACGGTGATATGCTTGGCCGGACCGCGCCCCACGCGTTCGATTTCCAGAATGGCCGACCAAAGGTCGTAATTATAAAGATTGTGCAAGGTGTTGATGGATACCACGAAATCAAAGCTGTCATCGGGCCACGGCAGCTCGGCCGCGGTCCCCGCCACGAGACGTGGCCGCACCTCCTGCTTGGCATTGTCGATGGCATAGCGCGAGATGTCCAGCCCCGCCACGGTGCACCGCGGCAGGACGCGCGTGAACTCGTAGAGCAGGAAGCCCTTGCCGCAGCCCACGTCGAGGATGCGGGCGTCCTCCGCGAGGCCGTAGTGACGGGCCATGCGTTCGGCAACGCCATACCAGCGGCCGTCGTAGACGTAGCCGCCGTAACCAAAGGCCCGGTCGCCGTCCCAGTAATCGTAGCCGTACTGGATGGCCACCTCGGCGCAGGCCGCCTTGTCCACCTGGGTCACACGCGCCAGATAGTCGCGGCTGGTGCGGTTGTGGTGGCTGCTCAGGAAATCGACGAAGGCCATGGAGCCTTGATAACCGAGGCCCCCGGGCGGCGGCAACCCTCCGCCGTGACCGGCGGCCCGCGACCTGCTATTCTGTCGCCATGCGCTATCCCTTCCAGGATCTTTCGGTGACCGATCCGGCGGAGCGTGCCCGCTACACGGCGGCCATGGACCGCGTACTGGCCCACGGGCAACTCCTGCTGGGCCCGGAGGTGACCGATTTCGAGGCAGCCATGGCCGAGGCGTGCGGCCGGCGGTCGGCGGTGGGGTCTGGTTCCGGGACGGCGGCCCTGTACCTCGCCTTGCGGGCGGCCGGCGTCGGCCCCGGTAACGAGGTGGTGGTCCCCGCCCTGTCGTGGCCGGCCACGGCCGGTGCGGTGCTGGTCACGGGCGCAACGCCGGTGCTCGTCGACGTGACGGATGACATGACCCTGGACCCGGCGGCGGCCGAGGCAGCGGTGACGTCACGCACCAAGGCCCTGCTGCCGGTGCACTACAACGGCCGCCTGGCGGCCATGGACACCCTGGCTGACCTGGCGCGCCGGCGGGCCCTGTGGCTCATCGAGGACGCCGCGCAGGCCTTCGGCGCCGAACGCGACGGCCGCCCCGCCGGCAATTGGGGACACCTGGCGTGTTTCAGCATGAACCCCATGAAGGTCCTCGCCGCCGTGGGCGAAGCGGGCGCCGTGGTGACGGACGATCCCGCCCTGGATGCGGCCCTGCGCACCCTGCGCTACAACGGCATGCGGGATCGCGAGACCTGTGTGACGCCGGCCTTCAACAGCCGCCTGGACACCGTGCAGGCGGCCGTCCTCCTGGAACGCCTGCCCGGCGCGGCCGCCGCGGCCGCCCATCGCCGTGCCCTGGCGGCCGCCTATGATGCGGCGTTGCCGGACGCGGCGGCGCGGCCCGTAACGGCGCGGGAGAGGGACGACGTAGTGTTCATGTACCCCGTGCTGCACGACGCCCGGGATGCCCTGCAAGCGGCTCTTGCCCAGAAAGGGGTGGAGGCCAAGACCCGGGCGGGCGACCATCTGCCGGCGCAGCCGGGACTGGCTGGGGCACGCATCACGGATGCGCCGCGTGCCGCGGCCCTGGCGGGCCGCGCCCTGTGCCTGCCCGTCCACGCCGGGATGACGCTCGACGATGCCCGCTCCGTCGCTGACCTGGTGGGGGAAGCGGTGCGCGAGGTGGCGGCATGACCGTTGTTGATGCGGCGACGTTCGACCGCCTTGCGTATCAGGCATGCGCCCACCCGCGCGGCCGCACACGCCTGTGCCTGCACGACAGCCACAACGAGCCGGTGCAGCAGATGGTGATCGCCCTTGCCAACCACGGGTATGTTCCACCGCATCATGGAGCGGGGGACGGCAAAACCTACACCATTCTGGCGGGCCGGCTGGCGCTGGTGATCTTCACGACCGAGGGCGCGCTGGCTTCGGCCACGGTGCTGGAGGCCGGAGGTCCACGGCATCTGGTCCATTTCGCCCCGCAGGCCTGGCATACGGCGGTTGCCTTGTCCGAGGCCGCCGTTTACCTGGAAACGGCGCCGGGCCCCTATGGCGGCACCGCTTTCGCGCCGTGGGCGCCGGCGGAGGGGACGCCCGCGGGAGAGGCTTTTCTGGCCCATCTTCGCGGCCATGCCGAGCGAGGGACCGGATGACGGGGGGTGGCACCCGGCGCCTGGGGGTGGATCTGGACAATACCCTGGCCTGCTATGGTGCAGCGTTTCATGCGGTTGCCACGGAAATGGGCCTTGCCACGCCTGATGCACCGTCCGACAAGACGGGCCTGCGCGACCATCTGCGCGCCGCCCACGGCAATACCGCCTGGACCCGGGTGCAGGGGCGTGTCTACGGGCCGCGCATGACTCTTGCCACGCCCTGCCCCGGTGCCCTCGACGCCCTGGCCCGTCTGAGGGCGGCGGGTTGGCGGCTGATGGTGGTAAGTCACCGCACGGCACTGTCGCAGGACGGTGCGGGGCATGACCTGCACGGTGCGGCGCGGGCCTGGCTTCGTGTCAGCGGCGTGATGGATGCCGCGGCCCTTGATGCCGGGGCCGTCTTCCTGGAAACCACACGCGGTGCGAAAGCAGCCCGTATCGCGGCCCTGCTGCCCGACGCCTTTGTGGACGACCTGCCGGAACTGTTCGCCGAACCCGGTTTCCCGGCCGGGGTACGCCGGGTGCTGTACGACCCCCACGGCCGTCATCCCGACGCGCCGGCTGACGCACGCGTGCACACGTGGACACAGGCGGCGGCCCTGCTGGATGCGGGCAGCTAAAGCCTTTTCCGTTCAAACGGGCGTTCAGTCACCACGCAGGCTTTCGTCCCTGACCGGGACGGGGCGCCGTCCGTTTCGTGTCGATTGCTCGACGGATCGACCGTGGCCGGGGCCCTGGTGGGCGGAAAAGGGATCGCACGGCACCGTTGCCCGACACGATGGGCAGAGCCGACCGCATGGACGGCGCCATTCCCAGTGTGTCTATAATACGGGGGCCGCCGACGGACGGGAACAAGTGCCCGAGCCATGGTGATCGACCTCCATATCGGTGTGGACGGTCCGGCCACCCGCCGGACCCAGGCACGCTTGCGCGCAGGCCGCCAGGCCCTGCGGCAACACGGCATCCTCTATCCGACCGCCACGCAGGCAGGATTCCCGCAGGCGGGCCACAGGGTGGCGGCCTTGTACGGCGGGCGCGAGCCTTCGCGCCGGGAATGCCGGCCGCCGGCAGCCCTGATGGCGGAAACCGAGGCGGCGGCGCCTCAGCGCCTGATCCTGTCGGATCGCGCCCTGGCGCGGCTGTCCATCACAGCCCTTGCCCGCGTGCGCGACGGCCTCGCTTCCCTGGCCACCCGGATCCGGGTGCGTCTCCACCTGGTGCGCCAGGATGACGTGTTGCTTCACGCTTATCCGGAAACGGTGGCGGCGGGCAGCCCCCTCCACCTCGCCGACCTGGCCCACCGGGCGGAGAGCCCCCATCCGTCCCCCGACGCCCTCCCGGCGCCCATGCCGCCGCTCGACTATGAAGCCTTGAGGACACGACTGGCCCGGGTGTTCGGCGCGGAAGCCGTGCATGTCCTGACGGGCCCGGCGGATACGCCCCCGGATCTGGACCTGCCCGTCGCTCTCCCGGAAGCATCCGGCGATACCGCCGCACTCCCCGACGCGGCGGCCACGGCCTTTCTGCGCCGCCTGAACGAGCGGGCGCCGGTTGCCGGCACGGCAGACGCCGGCGCGACCGACAGCGACGGGCGGACCCGCATGGCGGCAGCCCTGGCAGCGGCCTCTGATGGGACGGTTCCCGGGCTGCCCGCTTCACGTCTGGACGCTTTCATGGCCCGATTCGAGGAAGGCAACGCCCGTCTTTTCGGCAACGGGGCGACAGCCCCTTTTCCCGCTCCGCGCGTGGTTCCCCATACGGGCAGCGAAACGGCGCTGGACACGGATACCGTTGTCCGGCTGACGGTGGACCTGGCGCGGCATACCCTGGACCGGGGCACCCGGCGCACGGGGGACCGGCTCGCCGAGCACGGACAACTTGAGCCGGCGCTCGCCATCCTGCGCCACCGTGTGACCGACGTCCCCGGGGACGGGGAGGCGTGGGCCCAGCTCGGGCGGCTGCTGGCCGGCGCGGGGCGGATGACGGAAGCCCGCGACGTGCTGGCCGAGGCACGGGCCGCCGGGGAGGACGGCGATGGGGCTTTCATGGATGCTTTGTGGGGGCTGGCGGAGCGTGTCGCCTGATGCACGTTTATCTTCACGTTGGCCTGCCCAAGACGGGGTCCACGGCATTGCAGCGCGCCCTCGCCGCCGCTGCCGATACCCTGCGCGAGGCGGGGTGGCTGGTTCCCCGGACGCCCGGCTTTGGTACCATGGAGCACAGGCGTCTGTCTCTTTTTGCCCGTGATGCGGCCGCGGCCGCGGAGCCCCGCGAGTGGGCCGCTTTCGGTGCCGGTTTCGGGGACATCGAAAGCTTCCGGCTTTGGTTTTCCGAAGCATTCTACGATGAGGCGGCGAACAGCGGCGCCACTGCCCTGATTCTGTCGGACGAGGGCCTGACCCCGGCCGCGCCGCACGAGATGGCCCGGCTCAAGGGGCTCCTGGCCTCGCTTGCCGATACCATCACCATCATCATCTACCTGCGCCGCCAGGACGCCTACCTGCTGAGCGAATACAGCCAGCAGGTCAAGCGCGGCAATACCGCCCTTGCCATCGACCGCTGGATGAACGGGGCGGCCGATCGCTTCTGTTTCGACCAGAAGGCGGTACTCGACCGGTGGGCGGCGGCCTTTGGCCGGGAGAACCTGCGGATCCGGCTTTTCGAGCGTGGCGCGCTTGTGGGCGGGTCCGTGGTGAGCGACTTCCGCGCGTGCCTGGGCCTCTCCGCGGCCTTGCTGCCGGAAGCTCCCAATACCTCGGCCGCCAACGTTGCCCTGGATGCGCCCGCGACGGCCTTCATGCGCCGTTTCAATGCGCTGTATCCGCTCATGGAGCCGCGGGCCACGCCGGAACGGCACGAGGCGTTGCTGAACGTGACGGCGCGTGGGGTCGGGTCCGACAACGACGGCACCGTCCTGGCGCCGGCACCGGAGAGCCTGGAAGCGTTCCAGGCACGGTGGGCGAACGGTAACGCCGCCGTCGCCCGCGCCTACCTGGGTCGGCCGGACGGCGTCCTGTACCACGAGGGCGTGACGGGCCGCCAATGGGTTCCCGATCCGGGACCGGACGTGGACACCGCCGTCGATCGGGCAGCAGCCGTCCACCGAGCCGCCGAGACCCTGGAAGCCCAGCAGGGCAGGAGCGCCGACCGGGCGCTGGCCGACCGGCTCCTGGCTTCCGGGGCTTTCGCGGCCGCAGAGCCGGTCCTGGAAGGACTGGTAGCGGACGGCCGGGCTGGCGTGCAAACCCGTATGGACCTGTGCGCCTGCCTGCTCGCACGCGGGGCGCCGTCGGCGGCGCTCAGCCACGCCCGTCAGGCCGCCGCCAACGCCCCGGACAGTGCGGCGGTACAGGAGCAGCTGACCGAAGCCTGGGTTCAGGAACGCCTGGCTGTTGTGGAAGCGGCCCTGGACTCCGGCGACGCGGAAACAGGGGAAGGCGTGGCCCGGGAACTGTTCGCATCCCATCCCGGCCGCGCGGAAGCGGCGTATGCCCTGAGCCGGGCTCTGGCGGCCCGGGGCCAGGCAGCCGAGGCATGTCATGCGGCCGGCGAAGCGGTGCGTCTGGCGCCACACGTGTTCATGTATAAACGCTTGTGGCTCCAACTGGCCACTGGCGGGGCAGAGGAGGCGTGAGCCCATGGTGATACTGGGCCTGAATTTTGGACATGATGCCAGTGTGGTCGTCCTGCGGTCGGGGCGACCGGCAGCTTTCGTACTGCGCGAGCGCCACGACCGGATACGCCATGCCATGGGACTCGGGGCGCGACACATTGACCGGGCCCTGGCGGCGGCGGGGGTGGCTTTCCACGACGTCGATGCCGTCGCCATCACCTCCACCCAGGGCAAGGAACTGGCGCTGTTCCACGAGGGCCGTGCGGCCCTGCGTCCGGGACGGATCAGCGGCCACGCCGCGCCGGGCGCGTTCGAGCAAGAACTGGCGGCGCACGGCAAGGGTGTGGCGTCCTTCCTTGGCGGCAATCTGCGCTATTATCTGGACAACGGGCTGACGCACTATCGTCACTATTTGCCCGAGTATTTGGCGGATCCGGCGGCCATTGCCTGGCACGGGTGGCTGAACCAATTCTCGGTCGTCTCTCCGTGGACAGCAGAGCCGGGCCTGGGCGACCTGCCCGGTCTGGATGTGCGGGCCCGCCTGCGGGGTGAGGAACCGATCGGCTTCCACTATCCCGCCGTTTTCACGTTCGACGGCGTGGAACGGCCAGCCTATCTGCTGGATCATCACCACTGCCACGCGGCTTCGTCGTACTATCAATCCCCGCATGCCCGTGCCGTTATCCTGACCCATGACGGTTACACCCGCCCGTGGGAAGACAATGCCGGCCTGATTTTTGCGGGGCTGGATGGCTGGCTGCGCGCGCTGACCCCCCACCACCTTTACATCGGCCCGCTGTACGACGCCGTCGGCGAGCGGCTCAACCTGGGGCAGGCGACAGCGGCCGGCAAGCTCATGGGGCTCGCCGCGTGGGGGCGGCCCCGCTTCCACGATACCCGGTTCGTCGGCAACTGGCCTGACTTCGTACACCGCTTCCCCGACGCCGCGGACTATCGCGAGGCGTGGTGGCGGCACTGTCTGGCCGGTACCGAGGATCTGGGAAGAGAAACCGGGGCCGTGGGCGACCCTGATCGCATCACCGATCCGGTAAACGCTGACATCGCGGCCAGCACCCAGGCCCTTACCGAGGACACTATGGTGGCGGCGGCCCATGCGGCCCGGCGCATGATGGCGGCCAATGGCACCCCCCTTGAGGCTCTCTGCCTTTCCGGCGGCACAGCCCTGAATTGCCCGGCGAATACAGCCGTGGCGCAGGGCAGCGGCTTCGCCCACACGTTCGTCGAGCCGGCCTGCGATGACGGGGGGCTGGGGCTGGGGGCAGCCCTCCTGGTGTATCATGGAATCCTGGAGATGCCGTGGTCGGCCGCGGCCGGCTTGGGCCCCAGCCCCTATCAGGGGCCGCCGCCGGAACCCGCCCGAAGGGAAGCCGCGCTGGCGCCGTTAACGGCGGAGGCTGGCTATACCGTTCACCGCGGCGATGCCGCCCTGGAAGCCGCGGTTGCCGTTCTGGCCGGCGGCGGTGTGGTCGCCTGGTACGAAGGGGCCAGCGAAATGGGTCCGCGTGCCCTGGGACACCGGTCCCTGCTCGCCGACCCACGGGCGGCGGGCAACTGGCCACGCGTCAATCGGATCAAGGGGCGCGAGGGATGGCGGCCCCTCGCGCCCATGGTGTTGGCGGGCGCGGCGGACACCTGGTTCGCCGGCTGTCCGTTACCGGCGCCTTATATGCTGTTCACGGGACGCGTCATCGACGGTCCCGCCCTGCCGGCGATCACCCACATCGACGGGACGGCCCGGGTGCAGACGGTTGCTGATGACAGCCCGGAAGCTTTCGCCACTGTGTTGCGCCGGTTTGCTGACTGCACCGGGGTGCCCGTGCTTCTTAACACCTCTCTCAACGGGCCCGGCGAGCCTATTGTGGAACGGCCGGAAGAGGCTGTGGCATTCTTTCGTGCAGGAGAGGAAGTGGATGGGCTTTGGCTGGACGGTGTTTTCGTCCGGCCCCAGCGCGGCCGTTGACGGCCCGTTCCGCGTGTCAATCGACACCAGAATCTGGTCCGGTAGCGACACTGAGAAATGTCCCGGTGTGTCTACTGGGTTATTCGGGTGACGCGGGCGCGGGGCGGCTCACCTCTTACACCACCCCGACGGACGCGGGCAAAACTGGCCCGGGCCATTCGCAATAACGGCGCCGGGGATTTCCACCCAACCTGTACCCTCAACGACGCCGGCTTCCGGACCGAAAAGGACGGTGACACCCTTCGGGCGGGCCTGAAGAAATTCAAGCGGGACACCCGCTTCGACGCCGACAGCCAGCCCCGAAAGGTGGTGTCCGAGGTGGCCTCCGAGGGGGTGAGCCTTCCCGAAAAGGCGGATTTCGGGGCCTTCCCCCGGACCCTTCTGCCGCGCACGGTGCGCCTGAAGGTGACCGCGTCGGAGCTGCCGGTGCGGCGGCTCTGGGCCGCCCAGCTGGAAAACCAGGCGCGGTCCCTCCGCAAGGGTCGGGCGGGCGGCTTCCGCACGTCGGTCGGAACGGATGCGCCCCGCCCGTTCACCGGACCGGCCGCGTTGCCAGCCGGGCCAGCGCCGGCCCGTCAACCCGGCGGTAAACCACCCGGGCCCGGGCCGGCCAGGGGCGGGCGGCCAAGGCAAGCGCGTGCCCGGCCTCGGGCGGCAGATCCCACAGGGCCCACGGCCCGGCCCGGGACCAGGCCCCGGCCCCGGCCGTGAAGGCGGGACGCGGGCGCCCGGCCACGTGGATGGTGGCGGGATCGGCCGCCAGCCCCAGGCCCGCGGCCTTGGCCACCGCCTCCTTGCGCACCCAGAAGCGCACAAAGGTGCGCCGCCAGACCGTTCCGTCACCGGCCCGCGCCGCCAGCCGGGCGCCCTCTTCCGGGGTGCAGACGCGGTCGGCCAGGGCCGGCTCGAGCCCCCGGCGGTCGAGCGCCTCGGCATCCACCCCCGCGACAACCCCCTCGGCCACCGTCACGGCGACGAGTCCCCGGGTATGGGTGAGGTTCACATCAACCCCGCCGCCGGGGCCGTCGCCGGCCAGCGCCGGCCGCCCCCGGGCGTCGGCGACGAACCGCCAGGCGCCGGGCGCCACCTCCGGGACGCGGTGGGTGAGCGCCAGGCGGCGCAGGAGGTGGGCACAGCGATAGGCATGGCCGTCCGCCCGGAAGTGGAAGGCGTCGGCGCGCGCCCGCTCGGCGGGCTCCAGCAGGGTCGAAAGGCCCGGCGGCGGGTCCGGAACGCCGGCGGTGGGCATGACCCACACCCAGACGACGGCCTCGGCCGCGGCGTCCGGCGGTTTCATGATCAGGCCCCCAGGATGCGGCGCACGCCCAGCGCCTCCGCCGCGGCGCACCAGCGGGCCAGGGCCGCCTCGAACCGGGCCCGCCGGTCCCCGCCGGCGAAACCCAGCCGCGCGCCAGCCGTCACCGTCCGCCCCCAGAGAAACGCCACGCCATGGCGCACGTCGTCGCGCACGGCCGATTCGTCGTAGGCCTCCCAGCCCGCCTCGCCGAGGGCCGTGCTGTAGGCCGTTACCAGGGTGTCGATGGCGGCCGCGTCATGGTGGCGCAGGTTGCCGGCAACGAGATAGGCAAGATCGAAGCCGCCCCGACCCCGGACGACCGTCTGCCAGTCAAGGAACACGGGCGGCCCGTCCGGCCGCAGCAGAAGGTTGTCCAGGCGCAGGTCGCCGTGGAGGACCGTAAGCGGGGGGCGCGCCAGCCCCCGGCGCAGGGTCGCCAGCCGGGGCCCCAGGGCGGGCCCCGCCGCCATCAGCCAGTCGGGCAGGCAATGGCCGAAGCGCCGCGCGAAGTCCGGCCAACAGGCGTCATAGAACGCCGTCATATCCGGCCCGTCGTCGAAACCGGGCACCCATGCCGTCCGGGCCGCCGCCGGGCCGTCCTCGCGCAGCCGGGCATGAAAACCCGCCATGGCGCGCGCGATGGCGACGGCGTCGTGGGCGTCGATCCCGGAAAACTGGTCCCCCGGCAGCCCGGCCGCGCACGCCTCAAGCACCAGGACCGGGGCCTCGCCGTCCGCGTCATCCACGCCCAACAGGCGGGGCGTGTCCACGCCGGCCTCGGCGGCCAGATCGGCGTAGAACCTGTGCTCGCGGGTGTAGAACCCCATGCCGGCCATCATGCGGTATATTTCCGGGTCGGCGGCGGGCCGTTTGACGACCACCGGCCCGGGCAGGCCGTGGCTGGCGGTAACCCGGGCGAGACGGCCACAGAAGGCCGCCTCCGCCGCCACGGGCTCGACCGTCACCCCGGCCAGTGCGTCCGGCGGCAGCCCCAGAACGCGGGCGAGCCAGGACCCGGCGATCCCCCCTTCCGCGTCAGTCATGCCCGAACTCGCGGAGCAGGGCATCCAGTTCGGCCGCCGCGCCGGCGGACTCGGCGTCGGTGTCGGCGGTCCCGTCGGCGGCCGCTCCGGGGCCGGCCGGCGCCGCCAGATGGGCGGCCAGCGCGCGCGGCGACGGATAATCCCAGATGGCCGTGGCGTCCACGGAGCGGCCCAGGTGCCCCTCCAGGTCCATCGCCAGCATGGAGGCGGTGACCGAGTCCAGGCCGTAGGTGGCGAAGGGCCGGTCCGGCGCCACGGTGCCTGCCGTCAGGCCGAGCGTGCGGGCCAGCCAGGCCACCATCCACTGCTCCAGGTCGTCGGCGGCGCCCCCGCCCGCCGGCGCCGCCGGGGTAACCGGGGCCGCCGGGGCCGGGGCGGCCGCGTCGCCCGGCGCAAGCTCGGGCTCCACCCCGGTTTCCACACCGGCCGACGCAAAGCTCCCGTCGCCGATGCGCGCCGCATAGCCGCCCACCAGGCCGGCCAGCTCCCCGGAATCCAGGACGGCGGCCTCGCCCGGGGTTGACGTTGCGGCCCTGCGGCGCGCCTCGTCCAGCATCGCCCGGCACCAGGTCAGGGCCCGCGGCCGGTCCCCGTCGGCGGCCCCGCCCCCTTCCAGGCAGGCGGTCATGAGGCTCCAGGCCGCCACGTCGCCCAGACCCTGGGCCCGGCGGGCCCGCAACGCGCCCGCATCGGACCAGGGTACGTCCGCCGCGTCCATGCCTTCCACCGCGTCGGCGGCGGCCGCCAGCCGGTCGGCCGCGTCCGGCGCGTCGAGGTCGTGGCGCAGCAGCCGGTCCAGCCCGGCCCGGTCGTTGAGGACCGCCGCCCCGAGGTGGTGGTTGATGCTCTCCGTCGGCCCCTCGAAAATCCGGATGGCGCGGGCATCGCGGAACACCATGGCGATCAGGTTGTGCTCCATGTAGCCGCGCCCGCCCAGAAGCTGCATGGCGTCGTCCGCCGCCCCCCACAACAGCTCGGGCGCCAGGGCCTTGCAGGCGGCATAAAGGTGGGGGTTGGCGTCGCCGTCCCGGTCCACCCGCCGCGCCGTTTCGGCCACCAGCGCGTCCAGGGCCGTGGCCGCCGCCGTCCAGTGCGACAGGCGGGCCTGGATCGTGGGATGGCGCTCCAGCGGGCCGGTGATGACGGTGCGCCGGCTGGCGAAGCGGTGCATGACCCGGGTCACCCGGCGCAGCGTCCCCAGGCACAGGGCGGCCAGGCACAACCGGGTGAAGCTCATGGCCTCCTGGGCGATCTGCAGGCCCTGGCCGGGCGCGCCCAGCCGATCCGCCGCCCCCACCGGCACACGGTCCAGTTCCACGCGGTTCTGGATGGTCGCCCGCAGGCCCATGGTCAGGGCTTCGTCCGAGGTGCGCAGGCCGGGCATGCCGCGGCGCGTGATGAAGGCGGAAATCCCCAGCGGGCGGCCGGCGGCGTCCACCTCGCGGGCGAAAACCAGGATGGTCGAGGCCCAGGCGGACGAGCCGCTCCAGAACTTGGTGCCCGTGAGGCGCAGTGTGCCCTCGGCATCGGGCCGGGCCTCCGCCTCGATGGCGCGGACGTTCGAGCCCGCCCCCTGCTCCGTGTAGGCGAACGACACCAGGGCACGCCCCTCCGCCAGGGTGGGCACCAGGGCGGCGCGTTGTTCGGGCGTGCCATGGCCCAGCAGGGGCGGCAGCCCCAGGCCGTTCTGCAGGATGGTGAAGACCCCCAGGCTGACGTCGATGCCGCCGATCTGTTCCAGCACCCGCGCGAAGTCCACGCAGGTGAGTTCCTTGCCATGCAGCGCGCGGGGAACGCGCAGGCCCAGGAGGCCGAGGGCCCCGAAGTCCAGCACCACGTTCGGCGGCAGGGCGCGCCGCTCGTCCATGATGGTGGGGTTGATACGCTCGGCGGCATAGGCGCGCAGGGCCGTGATGAGCTCGTCGGCGCTGGCGCTGCTGTCGTGGGCCGCCATGTTCCGATCCTCCCCGGTCCGGTGGGTCACGAGCTGGGCGTCCGCCGTCTCCGCCCCGATGGCGGAATCTTCCGCGGGCGCGGCCTCGGCGCCGCCGGTGAAGATGCGACGCACCTTTTCGAAGCCCCCGCCTTCCAGCAGGGTACGGCAGTGGGTTCGCTGGACCTTGCCGCTCGAGGTCTTGGGGAGCCCGCCCCGCCCCAGGACGACCAGGTGGGCCGGCGTGAGCTGGTGGGTCTCCCACAGGGCGGCGGCGATGGCCTCGCGCATCCCGGGCAGGGCGTCATCCGGCACGTCCCGCCCCGCCTCCACGGCCAGGGCGACCTGTTCCGCGCCATCGCCCTCGACGGCGAAAGCGGCACAGTCCGCTTCCGCGAGGGCGGGCACGGCGGCGCGCGCCGTGGCCTCGATGTCGTGGGGCACGTGATTGACCCCGTGCACCACGATGAGTTCCTTGCGCCGGCCCGAGACATAGAGGCCGCCGTCCACCATGAATCCCAGATCGCCCGTTCGCAGGTAGCCCGGCCCGTCCGTCGGTGCCCCGGCCGGCCGGGCGTCGAAGGTCCGGGCGGAGTCTTCGGGCCGGCCCCAGTAGCCGGCGCCCAGGCCGCCCCCGCGCACCCAGATCTCGCCGACGCGGCCGTCGGAACAGACCGCACCGCTGTCGGGATCGACGATGCGCACCTCGGTGCCCGGCCCGGGACGGCCGCAGCAGGCGAGCCGCAGGCCCGCCCCGGGCTCCGCCACCGGCCGGGCCTCGCCCGACGCCAGGGCGCTCCGATCCACGGTCATGGCCAGGTCCGAGGGCAGGGTCTCGGCCGGCGCGGCCGCTTCCGTCCGGGCCGCGGTCACCAGCAGGGTCGCCTCGGCCAGACCGTAGGACGGCATGAACGCCCGCGCGTCGAACCCGGCCGGGGCGAACCGGGCGGCGAAACGCTCCAGGGTCGCCGGACGGACCATCTCGGCCCCGGTGCTGGCAACCCGCCATGGGGTCAGGTCCAGATCCGCCATCTCCGCTTCCGACACCCGCGCGACGCAGTGGGCATAGCCGAAATTGGGGGCGGCCGCGTGGGTGGCGCCGTGCGCGCTTATGGCCCGCAGCCAGCGCCCGGGCGCCCGGAGGAACGCCGTGGGCGACAACAGAAGCGCGGGAATGCCGGCGTGCAGCGGCTGCAACAGCCCTTCCACCAGGCCGTAATCGTGGTAGTAGGGCATCCAGTTGACCGCCAGGCTGTCCGGCCCGTAGCGCCACAGGGCATGATTGTAACGCAGGTTGTCGGCCAGGGCGGCGCGGCGCACCATGATCCCGCGCGGGCTCGCGGTGGAGCCGGAGGTGTACTGAAGGTAGGCCACGTCGTCAGGCCGCACGCGGCCCTCGGGCGGTGTCTCCGATTCCGGGCAGTCCGCCACGTCGATCACCGGCAGCGTTCCCAGGACGCCGTCGGCCGCGCTTCCGCCGGTGACCAGCCCGGCGATGGTGGTATCCGCCAGGACGAGGGCCGCGCCGCAGTCCTCGACAATGGCGCCCAGGCGCGGCAGGGCGCGCTTGAGGCGCGACGGCTCCGGCGGCGGCGCCGGCACGGCGATCAGGCCGGCATCCAGGCATCCCACGAAACCGGCCAGGAACTCCAGCGGACAGGAAAACAGCAAAAGAACCCGTTCACCCGCCGGCAGGCGCTCGCGCAGGGCGCGGGCCACGCCCCAGGCCCGCCGCCGCAGCGCCAGGCGCGTCAACCGTCGTTCCGGATCGCCGGACGCACCGACCAGGGCATGCGCCAGGGCCTCCGGGTCGGCTTCCGCCCCGCGCGTCACCCAGTCACTGAGGTCGCCCGCCCCGGCGGGCCATGGTGCCGGGCCGTCCTCGTTCATTGCGCCATTCCCCCCTTGCGATAACCGCCGCTCCCCGGCGGACGCGCCGGACCCGCCCGCGTCCGCCGGCGGGATCCGGACACGCCATTGCGGCACATTATTGTAGGGCACGACCCGGGACGTGCAATCCTCCGTGGGAACGCCGGTCCGGCCCGGGCCGTCAACGATCCGTCACATTCGACGGACTCTGCCCCTTGCACCCTGGGAACTTCCCGGACCACAATCCGCCATCCTAGCCCGGATTTCGCACGGGCTCGACAGGCTGTGTTGGCTCTGCGCCGTGCCGATTGCGGCCCCGATCGGGGTCGGGGCCAGGTATCGAAGGCCCGCAGACGATGCTCCTCCCCTCAGGGCGGGGTAGGGGGCATCATAAAAGGGGCGGGGTAGGGGGCATCATAAGAGTAAGGGGCTTCAACGTTGCAAGCGGCACCTTTTTCGTGCGTCCTTGAGGCGTGATTTCTGCAGCTAGTGGTGGTGTACACGGCCGGCGAAACCAGCCGTTTCCGGGGTGGCGCCAGCGGGCGGCACCCCCCGTGAGCCGGCCGGGTGCCCGGCAGCAAATTGGACAAGGCCGGGCCCGAAGCAGGCCGGGGGACCTGAATGGCCGATTCGGAAACGTCCGGCGCTCGCGGCACGGAGGATGAACAGCGCCTGCGCGCCGCCGCCGAGACCATTCGCACACTGAAAAACCGGGTCGCCGAACTGGAACGCCGGACCGCGGGCGTGGCCCCCCCGGCGGTGGCGATCGTCGGCCTGGACTGCCGGTTTCCCGGAGCCGAGGACGGCCCGGCCGGTTTCTGGTCCCTCCTGCACGCCGGACGCGACGCCATCCGCCGGGTCCCCGCCGACCGCTGGGACGCCGACGCCTGGTACGACCCGGACCCGGCGACACCCGGGCGCACCCACAGCCGCTACGGCGGCTTCCTGGACGACGTTGCCGGCTTCGATGCCGCCCTGTTCGGGCTTTCCCCGCGCGAAGCGGCGGCGCTGGACCCCCAACAGCGCCTGCTCCTGGAAGTCTGCTGGCGGGCGCTGGAACACACCGGCCTGCCGCCCCTGGACCTGGACGGGGCGAACGTCGGGGTCTACGCCGGCATCAGCACGGCGGACTACGCTGCGCGGGGCCTGTGGTCGGGCGATCCCGCGCAGGTGGACGCCCACGCCTACACGGGCACGGCCTTCAACGCCCTGGCCGGCCGGGTGGCCTACCTCCTGGGCCTGCGGGGCCCCGCCATGGCGGTGGACACGGCCTGTTCCTCGTCCCTGGTGGCCGTGCATCTGGCCTGCCAGGCGCTGGTCGCGGGCGAGTGCGACCTGGCCCTGGCCGGCGGCGTGAACGCCATGATCCAGCCGGAAATGAACGTCTTCTTCAGCAAGGTGGGGGCGCTCACCGGCGACGACCGCTGCAAGGCCTTCGATGCCGACGCCGACGGCTACCTGCGCGGCGAGGGCGCGGGCATGGTGGTGCTCAAGCGCCTGGACGACGCGCGACGGGACGGCGACCCGGTCATGGCGGTGATCCACGGCTCCGCCGTCAATCACGACGGCCGCTCAAACGGGTTCACGGCCCCCAATGGCCCGGCGCAACAGGCCGTCATCGCCAATGCCCTGGAACGGGCCGGCGTGGGCGCCGAGGCCCTCCAGATGGTGGAAGCCCACGGCAGCGGCACGCCGCTGGGCGACCGCATCGAGCTGCAGGCGCTGGGCCGGGTGATGGCGGGGCGCGAGGCGCCCCTGCTGGTGGGGTCGGTGAAGACCAACGTGGGCCATCTGGAAGCGGCGGCGGGGATTGCCGGGCTCATCAAGGTGGTGCTTGCCCTGGCGCACGGGGTGGTGCCGCGGTCGCTGCACTTTTCGGCGCCCAATCCCAACGTTGCGTGGTCGGAGCTGCCGTTGCGGGTGGCGGACGAGGCGACGGCGTGGCCCGGGCCGGCTTCGGCGCGTCTGGCGGGGGTGAGCTCGTTCGGCATGAGCGGCACCAACGCCCACGTGGTGGTGGGGGCGCCGCCGGGCGGGGCGGCGGACGCGGCCGGCGAGACGGACGCGGCCGGCGAGAGCGGGGAAACGCCGGCGGGGCGTCCGGTGGTGTGGCCTGTTTCGGGGCTGGACGCGGCGGCACTGTCGGCGCAGGCGGAACGTCACGGGGCGTGGCTGCGGGCGGCGGCGGACGGCGGTGACGCGCGGGCGGCGCGCGACGGCGCCTTCACGGCGGCGGCGGGGCGTTCGGCGCTGTCGGCGCGGGGCGTGGCGGTGGGGCCGGACGCGGCGACGCTGGCGGCGGGGCTTTCGGCGCTGGCGGACGCGCCCGAGGGGCCGGGCATGGAGGCGCCGGCGGTGGCGGACACGGTGGTGGCCGGGGCGCGGCCCGGATGCGTTTTCCTGTTTCCGGGGCAGGGGGCCCAGGTGGCGGGCATGGGGCTTGCGCTTTACGAAGGCGAGCCCACGGTGCGGTCCGTTGTGGACGAGGTGGACGCGGCGGTGGGGGGCGGTGTGGTGGCGGCGCTTTCGGACGGGGAGGCCCTTTCCGACACGCGCTGGACGCAGCCGGCGCTTTTCGCGGTGGCGCTTGGGCTTTCGCGCCTGCTGCGGGCGCTCGGCGTGGCGCCGGCGGCTTTTCTGGGGCACAGCGTGGGCGAGTACGTGGCGGCGGTGGAGGCCGGCATGCTGGGTCCGGGGGACGGGGCGCGGCTGGTTTCGGCGCGGGCGCGGGCCATGGGGGCGCTGCCGGCGGGCGGGGCCATGGCGTCGGCGGCGTGCGACGCCGAGCGGGCGCGGGCGGCGCTGGAAGGCTACGAGGACCGGGCGGGTCTTGCGGCGATCAACGGGCCGCGGGCGGTGACGCTTTCGGGGGCCTCGGAGGCGATCGCGGCGGCGCGGGCGCGTCTTGAGGCGGAGGGCATCCGCGTGCGCTTTCTGGATGTTTCGCACGCTTTTCACTCGCCGCTGATGGCGCCGTGCGAGGACGATTTCGGGGCGGCGCTTTCGGGGGTGGCCATGGCGGCGCCGCGGCTCGGGGTCATCTCCAACGTGGACGGGGGGTGGCACGTGGCGGCGCCGGACGCGGCGTACTGGCTGCGGCACATGCGGTCGCCGGTTCAGATGGATGCCGGTCTGCGGACGCTTTACGAGGCGGGGCACCGGCGTTTCGTTGAGGTCGGGCCGGGGCGCGGCCTTGCCGGCCTTGCGGGGGCGCTGGGACCGGATGCGCGGGGCATCGCGCTTCAGCCGCGTCCCGGCGGGGACGAGCGGCACGACCTGGCGCGCGGTCTGGGAGCGTTGTGGTGCGCCGGGGGGTCGCTGGACTGGACGGCCTGGCTGGGGGCGGATGGCCGCAAGCGGCGCCTTCCGGGGTACGCGTTTCAGCGGCGGCGGCACTGGCTGGAGGCGCCGGCGCCGTCGGCGACGGGGGGCGGTGTGCCGCTCTGGCGCGTGACGTGGCCGGCGGCCGAGGGGGCGGCGCCGGCTTTCTCGGGGGGCTGGACGGTTTACGGCGAGGGGCCGGTGGCCTCTGCGGTGCGGGCGGGTCTGGACGACGGGGGGCCCGGGCGGCTTCTCGTGGCGGCGGACCGGACGGACATGGCGGGGGTGCGGGCCGACCTGATGACGCTCGCGGGCTGGCTGGAAGCGGGATCGGGGCCGGTGGCGGTGGTGACGCGGGGCGCGCGGCGGGCCGCGGGGGGCGACGTGGACGCCGGTGGCGCGTTGCAGGCGGCGCTTTGGGGGTTCGGGCGCAGCGCGGCGCTGGAACATCCCGACACGTGGGCGGGGCTGATCGACCTGCCGGCCGGGGACGTTGCGGCGGACGCAGCGTTGTTGGTGGGCCGTGCGCTGGGGCGGCTGGACGGCGCGGAACGGGAGGTGGCGGTGCGCGACGGGACGTGCCGGGTGGCGCGGCTGGAGGCGCTTCCGGCGCCGCCGGCGGCGGCGGCGTGGCCGCCGGTCCGGTCCCGGGGGAGCTATTTGGTGACGGGGGGCAGCGGGGCGCTGGGCTGGCGCCTTGCGGAAGCGCTTGCGTCGGCGGGCGCGGGGCGCGTGGTCGCGGTGGGGCGGCGGCCGGTTGCCGCGCCGCCGGTCGGCGTCGACTACCGGCAGGCGGCGACGCCGGCCGCGCTGGGCGACATCGTCGCGGAGCTGGCGCCGGACCTTGCCGGTGTGGCGCACGTCGCGGGGACGGGGCGTTTCGCGTCGGCGGCGGCGACGGACGCGGACCTGGTGGACGAGGCGTTCGACGCGAAGGTGGCGACGGCGCTTGCGCTGGAAGAGGCGCTGGCGACGCACGTGGAGGGGGCGGGCCGGCGCCTGGACTGGCTGGTGCACTACGGCTCGGTGGCGGGTGTCTGGGGCTCGGCGGGCCAGGCGGTTTACGGGGCGGCGAACCAGGTCCTGGAAGGGCTTGCGGAGCACCGTCGGGCGCGCGGGCTCGCCGGGCTTTGCGTGGCGTGGGGGCCGTGGGAGGGGGGCGGCATGAGCGACGGGGAGGCGCTTTCGCAGCTGGAAGCGCTGGGGGTCGAGGGGCTGGACCCGCAGGCGGCGGGGGCGGTTCTGAACGGGCTTCTTGCCGGCGGGACGTCGGGGACGGCATCGCCGGTGGCGGCGGTGGTGGACTGGTCGCGTTTCAGCGCGGTTTACGAGGCGCGCGGGCGGCGGGCGCTTCTGGACCGTGTCCGGCCGGCGGCGGCGTCGGACGGCGGGGCGCCGGGGGACGGCGATCTGGCGGCGCGGTTGCGGTCGGCGCCGGCCGGGGCGCGGGCTGAACTTGCGCTGGACGCCGTGCGGGCTGTGGTGGCGTCGGTTCTGGGGCTGGACGACGCGGCCGGTGTGGCGCCGGAGCGGGGGCTTTTCGAGCTGGGGCTGGATTCGCTGATGGCGGTGGAGGTGGCGCGCCGGCTGGGCGGATCGCTGGGAACGACGGTGGCGCCCACGGTGGTTTTCGACGGCGGCACGGCGCGCGGCGTGGCGGAGCAGGTTCTGGCGCTTCTGGACCTGTCGGGGCCGGCGGCGGAGGCGGCGGCGCCGGCGGCCGGGGCGGCGGACGACACGGTGGCGATCATCGGGGTGGCGTGCCGTTTTCCGGGTGGCGGGGACACGCCGGAGGCGTTTCACGCGGCGCTGCTGGCGGGGGTTGACGGGGTTCGGCCGGCGCCGGCGGCGGGGCGTCGTGGTTTTACGGGGGACGGCGGTTTCCTGGACCTGGAACGGGGGTTCGACGGCGAGCTTTTCGGGATATCGCCGCGCGAGGCGGCGCGGCTGGACCCGCAGCACCGGCTGACGCTGGAGGTGAGCCGGGAGGCGCTGGAACGGGCGGGGCTTGCGCCGGACGCATTGGGCGGGCGGCGTGCCGGGGTGCACGTGGGCATCAGCAACGCCGACTACGGGCGGCTCCTGGAAGCGGCGGAAGGGGCGGAAGGGCTCGACCTGCACCATGCCACGGGGAACGCGCTGAGCGCGGCGGCGGGGCGTGTCGCGCACGTGCTTGGGCTGCGCGGGCCGTGTCTTTCGGTGGACACGGCGTGCTCGTCGTCGCTGGTGGCGATCCACCTGGCGCGGCGGGCGCTTTTGCGGGGCGAGGCGGAGCTTATGCTGGCGGGCGGGGTGAACATGCTGCTGGCGCCGGCGGTGGACCGGGCGGCGTGGCGGGCCGGGATGCTTTCGGCGTCGGGGCGGTGCCGCACCTTTGACGCCGGGGCGGACGGGTACGTGCGCGGCGAGGGATGCGGCATGGTGGTGCTGAAGCGGCTGTCCGAAGCGCGTCGGGACGGCGACCGGGTGCTGGGGGTGATCGCCGGCTCGGCCATGAACCACAACGGCGCCGGGGCGGGCCTGACGGTGCCCAGCGGGTCGGCGCAGGCGGAATTGCTGGGGTCGGCGCTGGCCGAGGCGGGGGTATCCGGGCCGGCGGTGGAGGTTCTGGAAGCGCACGGCACCGGGACGAGCCTGGGCGATCCCATCGAGCTTGGCGCGGCCGGGGCGGTTTTCCGGCCGGCGGACGCGCCGAAGGCGGCGCCGCTGGCGGTGGGGTCGGTGAAGACGAACATCGGGCACCTGGAATCGGCGGCGGGGGGGGCCGGGCTGATCAAGGTGGTGCAGGCGCTTGGCGACGGGCGGCTGCCCGGGCATCTGCACCTTGACACGCCGAACCCGCGCATTGACTGGCGGGACGGCCGGCTGGCGGTGCCGGACGGGCCGTGGCCGTGGGCGCGCGGTGCGGGGCGGCGGATCGCCGGGGTGAGCAGCTTCGGTTTTACAGGCACGAACGCGCACCTTGTGGTGACGGACCCGCCGGCGGCCGAAGACGCGCCACGGGAAGCGGCGCCGTCGGAAGGCCCGTGGCCGGTTCTTCTGGCGGCGCGCGGGGCGGATGCGCTTGCCGCGCAGGCGGCGCGGGTGGCGGCGTGGGTGGCGGCGCGGCCGGCGGCGGAACCGGGGCCGGTGGCCCGGGAGCTGGCGGCGGGCCGGGCGGCGCTGCCGGCGCGGGCGGCCTTTGTGGCGGCGACGCGCGCCGACCTGCTGGCCGGCCTGCGGGCGGCGGCGGGCGAGCCGGAAACGGCGGCGCCGGCGGTCCATGGCAGTCCGGCGGACGGGCCGGCGGAAGGGACGGTCTGGCTGTTCACCGGGCAGGGCGCGGCGGCGGCCGGCATGGGGCGGGCGCTTTACGGGTCGGCGCCGGCCTTCACGGCGACGGTGGACCGGTGCGCGGCGGCGTTGTCGGCGCTCGGGGCGCCGTGGACGCGGCCGCTTCCGGAGGTTCTGTTCGCCGGGACGGACGAAGGGGCGGCGGCGCTCGAGGCGGCGGCGTGGGCGCAGCCGGCGCTCTACGCGCTGCAGTGCGGGCTGGCGGCGGAACTGTGGGCGTGGGGCCCCGCGCCGTCGGCGGTCGCGGGGCACAGCCTGGGGGAATACGCGGCGGCGTGGGTGGCCGGTGTTTACGGGCTGGAAGACGGGCTGCGGCTGGTGGCGGAGCGCGGGCGGCTGATGGACACGCTGGCGCCGTCGGGCGGCATGCTGGCGGTGGAGGCGGACGCCGAAACGACCCGGCCGTATCTGGCGGACGGGGCGGAAGTGGCGGTCATCAACGGCCCCGACGCGGTGACGGTGGCGGGGCCGGCGGCGGCGCTCGCGGCGACGGCGGACGCGCTGGCGGAAGCGGGGGTGCGGTCGCGGCGGCTTGCGGTGACGCACGCCTTCCATTCGGCGGCCATGGCCCCGGTGGCGGAAGCGTTCGCGTCGGCGGCGTCGGCGACGCCCCTGGCGGCGCCCGGGTTGACGCTGGTGCGCGGCGAGGACGGCGCGGTTCAGGCGGCAGCGCCCACGGCGGCCGGCTGGGCGGACGGGGTGCGCCAGCCGGTGCGCTTCGACCGGGTGCTGGCGCGGCTGGGGGCGGAACATGCGCACCGGGCGTGGGTCGAGGTCGGGCCGCGACCGATCCTTCTGGGGCTCGCGGGCCGCGCGGCGGCGGCGCAAGGCGGCCCGGCGCCGCGCGCCGGCATCGCCACCCTGCGCCCCGCCCTGGACGCACGGGCGGCGCTGGCCGACACGGCAGCCGCCCTGTACGCCGCCGGCCCCAAACCCGACCCCCGCGCCCTCTTCCGGAATACACCGCCCCTCGACGAGCCCCTGCCCACCTACCCCTTCCAGCGCCAATACGCCTGGGTGGCGGGCCTGCCCATCGACGCGCCCGACGACGCCGCGACCGGCGCCGACATGCCGCTGATTCACGGCGTAACGTGGCAGGACGCGGGGCCGGCGGCCGAAGGGCCGCGCTTCCCCGACCCCGCCGACCTGCCCCTGGACACCGCCGACATCCTGGCCGGCACGGAGACCTGGAACGCCTTCCTGGACCGGGTGGACGCGGCCTGCCGCGCGGCCCTCGCCGGGGTTCCGGTGCCGTCCGACGCCGTGCCCGACGCGCTGCGCCGCCTGGCCGGGCGCCTCGCCGCCGTGGCCCCGGAGGGGGAGGCGCCGCCGGCCGACAGCCTCAACGCCCTGGCCCGCGAGGAGCCGGCCTTTGCCGGCGAAATCGCCCTCCTCGAGCGCGCCCTGGAAAGCCTGCCCGACGTGCTGGCCGGCCGGGCGGAGGGCGTGGACGTCCTGTTCGCCGACGACTCCCTGAGCGGGCTGTACCGCGAGGCGCCCCTGGCCGACCGCCTCAACGCCCTGGCCGGCCGGAGCCTGGCCGGCCTCCTGGCGGACTGGCCGGCGGAACGCCGCCTGCGCGTGCTGGAAATCGGCGGCGGCACCGCCGGTACCACGGCGCATCTGCTGGACGCCCTGCCCGGCGCGCCGGCGGACTATGTGTTCACCGACGTGTCGCCCGCCTTCCTGCCGGCGGCGCCCGACCATCCGGCGGTGCGCGGCGCCGTGCTCGATATCGCGCGACCGCCGGAGGAGCAGGGCTTCCAGCCGGGCACCTTCGACGTGGTGGTGGCCGCCAACGTCATCCACGCCACCCCGGACCTGCGGCGCGCGCTCGACCACGCCGCCCGGCTCCTCGCCCCCGGCGGCGCGCTGGTGCTTCTCGAAGTGGTGGTGCGGCGCCTGCGCTTCGACCTCGTCTTCGGCCAGACCCCGGGCTGGTGGGCCTTTGCCGACACGGACCTGCGGCCGGACCATGCCCTCGTCCCGGCCGCCACGTGGCGCACGCTGCTGGCCGACGCCGGTTTCGACGCCGTGCGCACCGTTTCCGATCCCGAGGCCGGGGGCCTGCCCGACCAGGCGCTGTTCCTGGCGCGCAAGGCGGCGGCCTCCGCGGCCGGCACGCCGCCGGCCCGGGCCGACGGGGACCGCGTCGTCATGGCGGCGCCGGATCCCCGGGCCCCGTTGGCCGAGGCGGCGCTGGCGGCCGTCCGGCCCGTGCTGGACGCACTGGCGGAGCCGGACCCCGGCCGCCTGTGGCTGGTGACCCACGGGGCCATGGCCGTCACGCCGGACGACGCCCCGTCGCCCGCCGGGGCGGCGGCCTGGGGGCTGGGCCGCGTCCTGGCCCGCGAGCACCCCGAGACCCTCGGCGGGTTGGTGGACCTCGACCCGGCCCGCCCCGTCGAGGCCCAACGCCAAGCGCTGGACGCCTGGATGGCGCGCGGCGACGCCGACGAGGCGGCCCTGCGCGGCGACCGCTGGCTGACGCCACGCCTGGCCGCCGAGGTCCCGCCGCCCGACGGCCGCCTGGCCCTGGCGGGCGGCACCTGGATCGTCACCGGCGGCCTGGGCGGCCTGGGGCCCCTGGTCGCCGGCCGCCTGGCCGAGCGCGGGGCGCACCGGATCGTCCTGGTGAGCCGGCGCGGCGAACCGGCCCCCGACCAGGGCGAGGCGCTCGCCGCCGTGGACGCCGAGGTGCTGGTGCGGGCGGGCGACTGCGCCGACGCCGACGCCATGGCCGCCCTCTTCGCCGAGGCGGGCCCGGTGACGGGCATCGTCCACGCCGCCGGCGTCCTCGACGACGGCGTCCTGGCCACCCAGACCCCGGAGCGCTTCGCCCGGGTGCTGCACGCCAAGGTGGCCGGCGCGGCGGTGCTCGACCGGTTGAGCCGCGACCACCCGGTGGCGCATTTCGTGCTCTTCTCGTCGGCCACGGCCACCCTGGGACCGCCCGGACAGGCCAACCACGCCGCCGCCAACGCGGTGCTGGACTCCCTGGCCGCCCGCCGGCGGGCCGAGGGCCTGCCCGGCATGGCCCTGCACTGGGGCGGCTGGGCCCGGGTCGGCGCGGCCGCCGACCTCGCCGCCACCCGGGGCGCGCCCGCCGGCACCCGCGCCCTGGAACCGGCGGAGGCCCTGGACGCCATGGAGGCGGCCATGACCGGAACAGCGGTGGCCCCCCTGCTGCTGCCCGCCGACTGGTCCGCCTACGTGGCGGGCAATCCGGGCGACCGGGGGCGCGCCCTGTTCCGGGCGACGGCGGCGCCGCAACACGAGCCGTCGGCACAACCGGCGGAGGCCGAGGCGCCGGCGGCGCCGGAGGCACCCGGGACCGACCTGGCCACGCGCCTGGCCGGGCTGCCCGCGCCCCGCCGCCGCCCGGAAACCGTCAAGGCCGTGCGCGCCGAGGCCGCCACGATTTTCGGCTACGCCGACCCCGAGCGGCTGCCGGTCGGGGAGCCGCTGGTGGACCTGGGCCTGGATTCCCTCATGGCCCTGAACCTGCGCAACCGGTTGTCGGCCCTGTGTGGCACCGAGCTGCCGGCCCATCTGCTGTTCGACCATCCGACGGTCGAGGCCATCGCCGACCACCTTCTGGGAACCGTCCTCGCCCCGTCGGACACGGCGGGCGCGACGCGCGCCGGGGCGAGCGGCGCGCCCGCGACGCCGGACGCGGCCGACCTGGATTTCGACACCCTGGCCTCCATGGACGAAGAGTCGGTGGCCGCCCTGTTGGAAACCTACGGCCGGGATGAACAAGGCGATTCGTCATGACCGAGACCCTGGACCGCCTGCTGGCCCTGTCCCCGCAGAAGCTGGCGCTCTACGCCCTGTCCCTGGAGAAACGCCTGGAAGCGCACGGCGCCGAGGCGCGCAGCGCGCCCGTCGCCGTCGTCGGGGCGGGGCTGCGCCTGCCCGGCGGCGTGGGGGACCTGGAAAGCCTGTGGGCTCTGCTCGACAGCGGGCACGACCCGGTGGGCCCCATCCCCGCCACGCGCTGGCCCACCGCCGACTTCTATCGCCCGGGCCCGCCGCAGCCCGGCTTCACCAACGTCAACGAGGGCGGTTTCCTGGACGGCATCGACCGCTTCGACGCCGCCTTTTTCGGCATCAGCCCACGCGAGGCCCGCAGCATGGACCCGCAGCAGCGGCTGGTCCTGGAAGCGGCCTGGGAAGGGCTGGAACACGCCGCCATCGCGCCCGACGGCCTTGTCGACAGCCGCACCGGCGTCTACATGGGCGTCGCCGGCCAGGACTATTCGCGGCTGGTGGCGGGTCCCGGCGGCGACGCCACGGTGATGGACGGCCACTTCGGGTCGGGCAACGGCAACTCGGTGGTGGCCGGCCGGCTTTCCCACCTGCTGGGCCTGCGCGGGCCGGCGGTGGCGGTGGACACGGCCTGTTCGTCGTCGCTGGTCGCCAGCCACCTGGCCTGTCAGGCGCTGCGCCTGGGCGAGATCGACATGGCCCTGGCCGGGGGCGTCAACGTGATGCTGACCCCGGCCGGCCACATCGCCCTGTCGCAGGCCGGCATGCTGGCCCCGGACGGCCGCTGCAAGCCCTTCGACCACCGGGCCGACGGGTTCGTCCGCTCCGAGGGCTGCGGCGTGGTGGTCCTCAAACGGCTGGCCGACGCGCGGGCCGACGGCGACCGCATTCTCGGCGTCATCGCGGGCACGGCCGTCAACCAGGACGGCCGTTCCGGCAGCCTGACCGCGCCCAACGGCCCCAGCCAGGAAGCGGTCATGACCGCCGCCCTGGACGACGCCGGCGTGACCCCGGCCGAGGTGGACCTTCTGGAAACCCACGGCACCGGCACGGATCTGGGCGACCCCATCGAGGCCGCCGCCGCCGCCAACGTCTACGGCCGCGACCGGCCGGCCGACCGGCCGCTGGTCCTGGGGGCCGTCAAATCCGTCTTCGGCCACATGGAAACGGCGGCCGGCGTGGGCGGCCTGCTCAAAGTGCTGGCGGCGTTGCGCCACGAGCGCATCCCCGGCAACCTCCATCTGGAAAAGCCCAGCCCCCGGATCCCGTGGGACCGCCTGCCCCTGAGCCTGCCGCGCGGCGGGCGCGCCTGGCCGGCGGGGGAACGGCGGCGCGCCGCCGGCCTCAGTTCCTTCGGCTACAGCGGCACCAACGCCCATCTCGTGGTCACCGAGCCGCCCGCCGCGGAGGCGCCGGCGGAGGCGCCCGACGGGCCGGTCATGCTGGGCCTGTCGGCGCGCACGGGGGACGCCCTGCGCGCCCTGGCGGAGGCCTTGGCCGGCCGGCTGCGGGCGCCCGACGCGCCATCCCCGCGCGCCGTCGCCACCACCCTGGCCCGGGGCCGCGCGCGCCTGCCCGCGCGCGCGGCCGTCGTTGCGGAAACGGCGGACGAGGCCCTGTCGGCGCTGGCGGCGCTGGCGGCAGGGACCACCGCCGGGGTCGAGGACCCGTCCCGCGACGGCGGGGTCGCCTTCCTGTTCACCGGCCAGGGCGCCCAATACCCGGGCATGGCCCGCGCGCTGCTCGCCGAACAGCCGGCTTTCCGGGAGGTCGTCGAGCGGGGCGACGCGGTCCTGCGCGGCCGGCCCGGCTGGACCTTCGCCGAGGCGCCCCTGACCACCCTGTTGTCGGGGGCACCCGGGGCCCCCGACATGGACGATACCCGCCACGCCCAGCCGGCCCTGGTGGCCTTCGAGTGTGCCATGGCCGCCCTCTGGCAGGCGTGGGGGGTGACGCCCTCGGCGGTGATCGGCCACAGCGTCGGGGAGATCGCGGCCGCCGTCGTGGCCGGCGCCCTGTCGCTGGCGGACGGCCTCGTCCTGGCGGCGGAGCGCGGCGCCCTCATGGCGGACCTGCCGCCGGGCGCCATGGCCACCGTCGCCGCCCCCGACGCGACGGTGGCGCCCCTCCTGGAGGACCACCCGGAGGTGACCATCGCCGGCCGGAACGGGCCCGCCGGCACCACCGTGGCCGGTCCGGAGGCCGCCGTGGCCGCCGTCGTGCAGGCCTTTTCGGACCGCGGCCTGTCGGTCCGCCGGCTGTCCGTTGCCCACGCCTTCCATTCGCCGGCCATGGCACCCGCCGCCGCCACCCTGGAAACCGTGGCGGGCCGCCTGACGCCGGGCGAGCCCGCCATCCCCCTGGCCTCCAACCTGACGGGCGGCTGGGTCGGCCTGGAAACCCTGGGTGATCCGGGGTATTGGCGCCGCCACATGCAGGCCCCGGTGGATTTCGAGGCGGGCATCCGCGCCCTTCTGGAAGACGCCCCGGCGGCCTTCCTGGAGATGGGGCCGCGCCCCCACCTTCTGCCCCTGGCCGAAGCCATCGCGGAGGCGGCGGCCACCAGCCGGAAGCCCCGGGCGATCGCCACCGCGCGGCGCGACCGGGCGGCCGACCGGGGCCTGGCCGAGGCGGCGGCCGGGCTGTTCCTGGCCGGCCATCCGGGCGCCGCCGACAAGGTGGACGCGGTACGCGGCGGGCCCGTCGTGGACCTGCCCCACACCCCGTTCGAGCGGCGACGGTACTGGCTGCCGGTGGACGGCAGCGGCGACGCGGCGCGCGCCCTCCTGGGCCGGCGGGTTGACCTGCCGCTGGACACGGTCCTTTATGAAAGCCACCCGTCGCGGGCGCGGCCCGCCTGGCTGGACGAACACCGGGTCCAGGGCCGGGTGTTGCTGCCCGGGAGCGGCCTGCTGGCCATGGCCCTGGCCGCCGGGCGGGACACCCTGGATGGCGCCGGCGTGGTGGTGCGTGATGTGGCCTTCGCCACCCCCGTGGACCTGACGGACGGGGTGTCCATCCCCCTGCGCACCCTGCTCGACCCCGACGGCGCGGGCGCCCACGGCGTGCGCATCCTGTCGCCGGACGGCGAGGGCGGCTGGCACGAGCACGTGAGCGCCCGCGTCGCGCCGCTGACCGAAGACGCGCGGCCCGGCGCCCTCGACATGGCGGCCCTGCGGGCCGCCTGTCCGCACGCCGTGGACCCGGCCGCCATCCGCCAGGGGCAGGCGGCCCTGGACCTCGACCTGGGCCCCGCCTTCGGGGGCCTGGCGGCGGCCTGGACGGGCGATGGCGGGATGCTGGGCCGGCTGGCGCCGCCCCCCGAGGTGGCCGACGACGCCGCCGGCGACGGAAAGACGCCGGACCAGCCCCATCCCGCCCTGGTGGACGCGGCGCTCCAGGTGCTGGGCGCCGCCCCGGCTTCCGGCGACCCGTCGCACCCCGCGCCCCTGTTGCCGGCCGCCCTGGAGGCGGCAACCCTGGTCGCCGGGACGGGACCGGTCCACTGGGTTCATGCCGCGTGGCGCGACGGCGAAACGCCCGTCGCCGACCTCTCCCTGGTCGACGACGCGGGCCGGCCGGCCCTGGTGCTTTCCGGCCTGCGCTTCGGCTCGGGCCGGGCGGCGGCGCGCCCGCCCGCCGCCGACTGGCTTTACGGGATCGCCTGGTCGGAGGCGCCCGGGCCCCGGCGGGCACCGCCCCTGCCCGACGGCGCCGCCCTGGCCGGGGCGCTGGCCGACCCGCGCGACGCCCTCGCGGCCGACGCCGAGCTGGCCGACTACGGCGCCTTCCTGGAAGGCATGGAAGCCCTGCTGCCGGCCGCCGTCGCGCACGTCCTGGAAGGGGTGCCCGAAAGCGCCGTGGCGGCCGACCGCCGGCCGCTCTTCCACCTGCTTACCCGGATCGCCGCCGACGCGGGCGGTGCATCGACGCCGCCGGACGACCCCCTGGCCGCCCTGGACCGTCTGGCGGCGGCCCACACCGGCACCGACGCCGAGAGCGCCCTGGTGCGCCGCTGCCTGGAGGGGCTGCCCGGGGTCCTGGCGGGCGGCGACCCCCTGCCCCTGCTGTTCCCGGAAGGCGCCCTCGCCGACGCCGAAACGGTCTATGCCGACTCCCCCCTGGGCCGCGCCCTCGCCGACCTTGCCGCCACGACGGTGGAACGGCTGGTAGCCGACGTGCCCGCCGACCGGACCCTGCGCATCCTGGAAGTCGGGGCCGGGACGGGCAGCCTGACCCGGGCCGTCCTGCCCCGGCTGCCCGAGGGGCGCTTCGACTACTGCTATACCGACGTGTCGCCGCGTTTCGTCGAGCACGGCCGCGAACGCTTCGGGGACGTGCCCGGCATGCGCTTCGCCGTCCTCGACCTGGAAGCCCCGGACGCGGCCGCCCCCGCCGGCGAGCCCCCGGCAACGGATGGCCCGTTCGACCTTGTTTTGGCCGCCAACGTTCTCCACGCCACGCGTGACCTTGACGCCACCATCGCCAACCTCCGGGCCCGAATGGCCCCGGGCGGCGCCCTGGTGCTGCTGGAGGCCTTCGCCCAGCGCGCCAGCGCGGCGGTCACCTTCGGGCTGACGGAGGGCTGGTGGCGGGCCGACGACGCCCGTCGCGGCGCCGACGGCCCCCTGGTGTCGGGGCGGGCGTGGCAGGACCTGCTGGCCGCCCACGGCTTCGAAACGCCGCTGGTCGTCCCCGAAGCCGATACCGGCCTGTACGGCCACGGCGTGGTGGCCGCGCGCCTTGCCCCCGCCGCCCGGCTCATCCGGGGCCGCGCGGCGGACACGCCGGTCGTCGTGCTGGGCGACGACGCCATGGGCCTGGCCGATGCCCTGGCCGACGCCGGCCTGCCGGTGGCCACGGCGCACCATCCCTCGGCGCTCGCGGAACGGGCCACGCCGCCCGCCCTGGTCATCCGCCAGGAAGCGGCGGACCCCGCCGACGCCCCGGGCGACGCGGCGCGCGCGGTGTGCCAGCGGGCCGCCGAGCTCCTCGCCACGGTGGACGCGGCGGCCTGGGACCCGCCGCCCCGGGTGGTCTGGATCACCCGGGGCGCCCGCGACACGGACCCGGCCCTGGCCTGCCTGAGCGGGCTGTTGCGGGTGGCGCGGCGCGAATATCCCGCGCTGCCGTGCACCCTGATCGATCTGGACCCGGCGGGCGCGGCCGGCGACGGACCGTCCCGGGAGGCCGTCCTGGAAATCCTGGGCCGGCCGGCGCCGCCGGCGGAAGTGGCGCTGCGCGGCGACCGCGCCCTGGTCCCGGCCCTGACCGAGGCGCCGGGGCGGACGGTCATCGGCGACGGGCCGTTCCGGCTCGACGTGGCGCGGCGCGGCAGCCTGGACGGGCTGGCCTTTCAGCCCCTGGCGCGCCGCGCCCCCGAAGCCGGCGAGGTGGAAATCGCCGTGGACGCCGTGGGCCTGAACTTCCGCGACGTGCTCAATACCCTGGGCCTGTATCCGGGCGAGCCGGGCCCGCCGGGCGAGGAATGCGCCGGCCGGGTGACGCGTGTGGGCCCGGACGTCACCGACCTGCAGTCCGGCGACCCGGTGATCGCCATCGCCAGCGGCTGCCTGGCCTCCCACGTCACCGTGGCGGCCGGCCTGACGCGGCCCCTGCCCGGGGGGCTGGACCCGGTGCACGCCGCCGCCCTGCCGGTGGCCTGCCTGACCGCCGCCGTGGCCCTGCTTCACCGGGGCGGCCTGCGGGCCGGCGAGCGCGTCCTGATCCACGCCGGGGCGGGCGGCGTCGGGCTGGCCGCCATCCATCTGGCGCATCAGGCGGGCGCCCGGGTCTTCGCCACCGCCCACCCGGACAAATGGCCCGTCCTGCGCGCCCTGGGCGTCGAGGGGGTGGCCAGTTCGCGGACGCCCGGCTTCGCCGGCGCGGTGCGCGCATGGTCCGACGGCGCCGGGGTGGACGTGGTCCTCAACAGCCTGCGCGATCCCTTCATCGCCGAGAGCTTCGACGTCCTGGCCGAGGGCGGCCGTTTCCTGGAAATCGGCCGGCGGGACATCTGGCCCGTCGAGGCGGCGCGCGCCTATCGGCCCGACGTGGCCTACCACCCCATCATGGTAGCGGACGAGGTGGCCGAGGCGCCCGATGCCGTGGCCGCCCTCTACGACCGGGTGCTGCACGACGTGGCGGCCGGGGCGCTGCCCACCCTGCCCGTTACGGCACGGCCCGTGGGCCGGGCGCGCGAGGCCCTGGCCGGGATGCAGGCCGGGCAGCACGTGGGCCGGCTGGTCCTGGACCTGCGGGATGCCCGGGAGCCGTCCGCGCGCGCCGACGGCACCTATCTGGTCACGGGCGGGCGGCGCGGCCTGGGCCCGCACGTGGGCCGGTGGCTGGCCGAGCGGGGCGCCGGCCGGCTGCTCCTGGCCGGGCGCCGCCCGGCCGACGACGACGGCCGGACGGCCATCGCCGCCGCCGAGGCCGCCGGCGCGCGGGTCGAGGAAGTGGACCTCGACGTCACGGACGTCGCCGCGCTGGAAAGCCTGGTTCAGCGCATCGACGCCGAGGGGCCGCCGCTGCGCGGCATCGTCCACGCCGCCGGCACCCTGGCGGACGCCCCGCTGGGCAGCCAGACCGCCGACACCTTCGATCCCGTGCTGCGCACCAAGGTGGATGCCGCCTGGGCCCTGCACCGACTCAGCCTGGACCGGCCGGTGGAACTGTTCGTGCTGTTCTCGGCCGGCGCCGCCCTGCTCGGCAGCCCGGGCCAGGCCAACCACGCGGCGGCCAACGCCGCCCTGGACACCCTGGCGCATTACCGGCACGGCCTGGGGCTGCCGGGCCTCGCGGTGGACTGGGGGCCGTGGGCGGAGGCCGGCACCCTGGCCGACCCCGACGCGGCGAACCGCGTCGCCGCCCTGGGCATGCGGCCCATGCCCCTGGACGACGGCCTGGAGGCGCTGCGCCGCGCCCTGATGCTGGGCGAAGCGCAGACGGCGGTGCTGCCGGTCGAGTGGCCGCGCTTCCTGGCCGCCTTTCCGCCCGGCACGGTGCCCGACCTCATGGCGCCCCTGGCGGAAGCCCGGCGGCAGCCGGCGCGGGCCCCGGCGGCCGAGGCGCCGGCGGCGGCCGACGACGCGCCCCGGCCGGAGGCCGTCACGGCCCCGGCGCGGCCGGACGACGAGGCCGCCCTGGCCGCCCTGATCCGCCGCGAGGCGGTGGCGGCCCTGGGGCTGCAACCGGACGCCGCCATCCCCGGCGGCCAGCCCCTGCGCGACCTGGGCCTGGACAGCCTGATGGCCGTGGACCTGCGCAACCGCCTGGCCGCCGCGCTGGACATCACCCTGCCCGCCACCCTGGCCTTCGACCACCCCACCGTCGAGGCCCTGACCGCCTTCCTGGCGCCCAGGGTACTGGCGACGCCCGAGGGCGCCCCGGCGACCGGCCGCGCCCCCGCCCGCGAAACGGACGCGGGCGACCGGTCGGGCGAGCGCGACATCGCGGTGGTCGGCCTCGCCTGCCGGCTGCCCGGCGGCCTGAACGACCGCGACAGCCTGTGGCAGGGCCTGATGGCGGGCGTCGAGGGGGTGGCGGAAGTGCCGCCCGGGCGCTGGGACGTGGACGCCTACTACGATCCGGACCCGGACCGCGCGGGCTACACCTACGCCCGGCACGGCGGCTTCATGGACAACGTGGCGGGCTTCGACGCCGCCTTCTTCGGCATCAGCCCGCGCGAGGCGGCGGCCATGGACCCGCAGCAGCGCCTGTTGCTGGAAGTGGCCTGGGAGGCGCTGGAAGACGCCGGCCAGGACGTTACGGCCCTGGACGGCACGCCCACGGGCGTCTTCGTCGGCATTTGCGGCAGCGACTACCTCCATCTGCAGATGGCGGCGGGCGACAACCCGGGCGGGGATCCGCACCTCGCCACCGGCAACGCGGGCTCGGTGGCGGCCGGGCGCATTGCCTACGTCCTGGGGCTGGAGGGGCCGGCCCTGGCGGTGGACACGGCCTGTTCGTCGTCCCTCGTGGCCACGCACCTGGCGCGCAAGAGCCTGCTCGACGGCGAGTGCGACATGGCCCTGGCCGGCGGCGTCAACGTCATGCTGGAACCGGGCGTGGCGGTGAACTTCGCGCGCTCCCGCATGCTCTCGGAAGAGGGCCGGTGCCGCAGCTTCGACGCCGACGCCGACGGCTTCGTCCGGGGCGAGGGCTGCCTGGTCGTCGCCCTCAAGCGCCTGGCCGACGCCCGCGCGGACGGCGATCCGGTCCTCGCCGTGGTGCGCGGGTCGGCAACCAACCAGGACGGCCGCTCGGCCGGCCTGACGGCGCCCAACGGCCCCGCCCAGGAACGGGTCATCCGCGCCGCCCTGGCGGACGCGCACGTGGCCCCGGCGGACGTGGCCTATGTGGAAGCCCACGGCAGCGGCACGCCCCTGGGCGATCCCATCGAGGCGACGGCCCTGGGCGACGTCTTCGCGGAAGGCCGGCCGCCCGACCAGCCCCTGTTGACCGGCTCCGTCAAGACCAACCTCGGGCACCTGGAAGGGGCCGCCGGCCTGGCCGGGCTGGCCAAGGCCGTGCTGGCGGTCAACGCCGGCCACGTGCCGCCCAGCCTGCACTTCCACACCCCCAACCCGCACGTCGCCTGGGACACCCTGCCGGTACGCGTCGCGTCGCGGGCGTGCCCGTGGCCGGCGGACCGCCCGCGCCTGGCCGGCGTCAGTTCCTTCGGCTTCAGCGGCACCAACGCGCACATGGTCGTCCAGGAGCCGCCCGAACAGGAGGACACCGATCCCGGGGCGGCGAATACGGCTGCGGACGGCGCCCTGCTGGTAACGTCGGCCCGCGACCCGCGGGCCCTGGCCGACCTCGCCCGGCGGCTGGCCGACCGGGTGGCCGACGCCACGCCGGAACACTTCACCCGGATCGCCCTGCAGGCCGCGCGCCGGCGCGCCCATCATCCGCACCGCCTCGCCGTGGCCGCGGGCTCCGGGGCGGAAGCGGCGGCCGCCCTGCGCCATTGGGCGGCCGGCGAAACGCCGGCCGACGGCGAGCCGGCGGTCCACCAGGGCGTGGCGAAGCCGGATTCCACGGTCCGCGTGGCCTTCGTCTTCCCGGGCCAGGGCGGCCAGTGGGCGGGCATGGGCCGCCGGCTCCTGGCCACCGAGCCCGTTTTCCGCGATGCCCTGCGCCAGGCCTCCGATGCCTGCCGCGCGGCCGGCGGGCCCGACGTGGCCGCCCTGCTGGAAGCGGGCGAGCCCATGGAGGCGGTGAATACCATCCAGCCCGCCCTTTTCGCCCTTCAGGTGGCCCTGGCCGCCCTGTTGCGCGACCTGGGCGTCACCCCGGCCGTGGCCGTCGGCCACAGCATGGGCGAGGTGGCCGCCGCCACCGTCACGGGCGCCCTCGACCTGGCCGACGCCGCCCGTGTGATCTGCCAGCGCAGCCGGTTGTTGCGCGGCATCAGCGGCCGGGGCGGCATGCTCCTGGTGGGGCTGGACGCGGAGGCGGCGGCGCGGGCCATCGACGACCACGCCCGCGACCACGATCCGGGGGCGGCGGAGCGCGTCGCCGTCGCCGTGAGCAACGCCCGCCATTCCACCGTCCTGTCCGGCGACGCCGGGACCCTGGAGGCCATGGCCGCGCGGCTCGAGGCGCGGGACATCTTCTGCCGCCGGGTCAACGTGGACGTCGCCTCGCACGGCCCGCAGGTGGACCCGCTGCGCGACCACCTGCTGACGGCCCTGGCCGGATTGCAGCCCCGCGCCCCGGGCCTTCCCATGGACTCCACCGTGGTCGGCGGCCCCCTGGACGCGCCCGACGCGCCGCCCCTGGACGCCGATTACTGGTGGGCCAACCTGCGCCGCCCGGTGCGCTTCGCCGACGCCGTGGCGCGCCTGGTGGACCGGGGCGTGACGCACGTCGTCGAGATGGGGCCGCACCCGGTCCTGACCGAGGCGGTGCGCGCCGAGACCATGGACGCCGCCCACCCGCCCCGGGTGCTGTGCTGCCTCAACCGGGACGCGCCGGAGCGCCGCCAGCTGCTGAACGTGCCCGGGCGGCTCTACGTGGACGGGCTGACTCCGCGCTGGGCGGCCCTGGGCGACCCGGGCCCCGGCCGCGTGGACCTGCCGACCTATGCGTGGCAGCACAAGCGCCACTGGTTCACCAGCGGGCCCGGCCCGGTGGCCACACCGCCCCCGACGCGCCAGCCCCGCGACCTCTACCATACCGTCTGGCGCGAGGCGGGCGTCCCGGCAGCCGCCACGCCCGAAGATCCGTCCTGGATCGTCCTCGGGCGGGGCCCCGTGGCCGACGCCGTGGCCGAGCGGCTGGGCGCTTCGGCGCGCCTGCTGGACCCCGCCGCCGCGGCGGCCGCGCCGGGCTTCGCCGAGGGCGCCCGGGTGCTGCGCCTGCCGCCGGAAGCGCCGGCCGACCCGGCCGGCGCGGTGGAGTCGGAAATCGCCGCCGTGCGCGACCTCGTGGCCGACGGCCCCGACACCCTGTGGCTGTTCACGCGGGGCGGCCAGGCGCCGCGCGCCGGCGACACCCCGGATCCGCTGCAGGCGGCGCTGTGGGGGCTGGGCCGCGTGGCCATGGTGGAACGGCCCGACACGGGCGGCGGCCTCGCCGACCTGCCCCCGGAAGCGCTCGATCCCGGGGCCCTGGCCGACCTCGTGCTGCGCACCATCGCCGCCGGGGACGGCGAGGATCAGGTAGCCTGGCGCGACGGCCGCCGCTTCGTCCCCCGGCTGGCCCGCATGCCGGCGGCCCCGGACGCCGACGCGGGCCCCGCCATCGCCGCCGACGGCACATGGCTCATAACCGGCGGCCTGGGCGACATCGGGCTGGCGGTGGCCGAATGGCTGGCCGACCGGGGCGCCCGCCGCCTCGTCCTGGCCGGCCGCCGGGGCCGGCCGGACGACGCCGGGGCGCAACGCCTGGCCGCCCTGGAGGCCGCCGGCTGCACGGTGGTGTGCGAGGCCGCCGACGTGACCCGCGCGGATGACGTGGCCCGCCTGGTGGCCACGGCCGAGGCCGGCGACGGGCCGCTGCGCGGCATCTTCCACGCCGCCGGCGTGGTATGCTCGGCCCGGCTGGAAGACCTGGACGCCGCCGACATCGCCGCGACCACCGGCCCCAAGGTGACGGGCACCCGGCTGTTGGCGGACGCCACCGCCCACCGGCCGCCCGACTGGTTCGTCTGCTTCTCCACGGGCGGGGCGCTCTGGGGCGCCGAGGGCCAGGGCGCCTACGCCGCGGCCAACGCGGCGATGGACGCCATGATGACCGCCCGCCGGGCGCGCGGGCCGCACGGCCTGTCCGTGAACTGGGGCTGGTGGCAGGGCGCCGGCCTGGTGGACGACACGGCCGCGGCGTACTTCGCGCGGATGGGCTTCCTGCCGCTTCCCGGGCCCGACGCCCTGGCCGCCCTGGGCAGCCTGATGGCGCGCGGCGTGGACCGGGCGGCGGCGGGCCGCTTCGACTGGCCCACGTTCCGCGCCGTCCAGGAGGCCCGGCGGCGGCGCCCGTTCCTGGAAGAGATGGAAGGCGGGGCCGGCGACGGCGACGCCCCCGGCCCCGATCAGGCGGACACCGCGCCGGCCGAAAACGGCGCCCTGGCCCGCGAACTGGCGGCGCTGCCGGCGGCGGCGCGCGCCCACGCCATGACCGGGGCCGTGGCGCGCCGGGTGGCCGACGTGCTGGACCTGCCCGGCCCCGAGGCCGTGGAGGCCGATCGCGGCTTCTTCCAGATGGGGCTCGATTCCGTCATGGCGGTACGCCTGCGCCAGGGGCTGGAGACCGCCCTGGGCCTCGACCTGCCGCCCAGCATCGCCTTCGAGTATCCCACGCCGGAAAGCCTCGCCGCCCATCTGGTGACGCGGCTGTTCCCCGATGCGGCGGCCACGGGGGACGAAGCAGGCCCCGGGCCGGACGCCGAAACGCCGCCGGCCGACGGGGAATCGGCCGTCGATCTCGCGGCCCGGGTGGCGGACCTGGACGACGATGCCATCGACCGGCTGTTGGGCGACGTGGACAACACGGCCGCCGACGACGGAGAAAACGGGGATGCCTGACGAAAAGCAGTTCCTGGACTACCTGCGCGGCCTGACCCACAAGCAGACCATGCTGCTTGCCCTGGAGCTGCAGCGGCGCGTGGACGGGCTGGAGGGGGAAGGGGCCGACGACGACGGCGGCGACGCCGGGCCGGTGGCGCTCACCGGCATGGGGTGCCGCTTTCCCGGCGCCGGGGAAGGGCCCGCCGCGTTTCACGCCTTCCTGCGCGCCGGCGGCGACGGCGTGGGCCCGGTGCCGCCCGAGCGCTGGGACGCCGAGGCGTGGTACCATCCCGACCCGGGCCGGCCCGACCACATCGCCTGCCGCACGGGCGGCTTCCTGGACCGGGTGGACGGCTTCGACGCCGCCCTCTTCGGCCTCAGCCCGCGCGAGGCCCTGAGCCTCGACCCGCAGCACCGGATGCTCCTGGAGACGGCGTGGGCGGCCCTGGAAGACGCGGGCCTGCCACCCGACCGGTTGGGCGACAGCCGCACCGGCGTCTTCGTGGGCGCCTCCACCAACGACTACGGCGACCTGCTCCGGCGGGTCCCCGACCTGCCGCCGGACAGCTATTACCTGTCAGGCAACGCGCTCAATTTCGCCGCCGGGCGCCTGGCGTTCACCCTGGGCCTGACGGGTCCGGCCCTTACCGTGGACACCGCCTGCTCCTCTTCGCTGGTGGCCCTGCACCTGGCGGCCCGGGCCGTGCGGGCCGGCGACTGCGACCGGGCGCTGGTGGGCGGGGTGAACCTGATCCTGTCGCCCTTCTCGTCCCTGGTGGCCAGCCGGGCGCGCATGCTCTCGCCCACGGGCCGCTGCCGCGCCTTCGACGCCGCGGCCGACGGCATGGTGCGGGGCGAGGGCTGTGGCGTCGTGGTCGTCGAGCGCGCCGCCGACGCGGAACGGGCCCGGCGCCGCATTCGCGCCCGGGTGCGGGGGTCGGCGGTGAACCAGAACGGCGCGTCCAGCGGTATCACCACCCCCAGCCGCCAGGCCCAGGAAGCCGTCGTCCGGCATGCCCTGCGGCGGGCCGGGGGGCGGCCACGCGACCTTGCCTTCGTGGAGACCCACGGCACGGGCACGCCCCTGGGCGACCCCATCGAGGCCCACGCCCTGGGCGCCGTCCTGGCGGACGACGGCGGCTCGGCGCTGGCGGGCTCGGTGAAGACGAACATCGGCCACCTGGAATCCGCCGCCGGCATGGCCGGCCTCATCAAGACGGTCCTCACCCTGGAAGCGGGCGAGGCGCCGCCGCACCTGCACCTGCGCACCCCCAACCCGGCCATCGACTGGCCCCGCGTGCCCCTGCGCCTGCCTGCCCGGCCGACCCCCCTGGAAGCCCCGGGCGAGCGCCCCATGGCCGGGGTCGGCTCCCTGGGCGGCAGCGGCACCAACGCCCACGTCATCCTGGAGGCCGGGCCGTCCCCCGCGCCGGCCGCGCCGGCCGCCGATCCGCCGGGGCCGCACGTGGTGCCGGTGGGCGCCATGACGGCCCCCGCCCTGGCGGCGGCGCTGCGCCGAATGGCCGATACCCTCGCCGACGACGGGCCCGACGCCCCGCCCCTGGCCGCCGTGGCGCGCGCGGCCGCCCTGAACCGGGCCCATCCGCCGCTGCGCCGGACCATCGTCGCCGACGACCGGCCGGCCGCCGTCGCCGCCCTGCGCGCCGCCGCCGAGCACGCGGCCGGGCCGGCGATGCCGGCCCGGCGCGGCGGCGTGACCTTCCTGTTTTCCGGCCAGGGCGCCCTGTACGCCGGGGCGGGGCTGGGGGCGCTGGCCGACGAGCCCGCGTTCCGGGCGGAACTGGAGGCCGTGGGCGACCACCTGGCGCCCTTCCTCGACCGGCCCCTGCCCGACGTCCTGGGCGACGCCGACCGCCTGGCCGACAGCCGGTACGGCCAGCCCGCCCTGTTCGCCCTGCAGATGGCCCTGGTGGCCCAGTGGGCGGCCTGGGGCGTGAAGCCGGCGGCGGTGGCGGGCCACAGCCTGGGAGCCTTTGCCGCGGCGGCGGCAGCCGGCGTCCTGTCCGTCGCCGACGCCGCCCGCCTGGTCGCCGTGCGCGGCCGCCTGGTGGCCGAGGGCACCCGGCCGGGCGCCATGACGGCCCTGACCGCCGGGCGCGCCACCGCCGAGCGCCTGATCGCCGCCACGGAAGCGCCGGACCTGGCCGTTTCCGCCCTGAACGCGCCGGACGAGACCGTCATCGCCGGCGATCCGGACGCCGTGGACCGGGCCGAGGCCCTGGCCGCCGCCGAGGGACTGCGCTGGCGGCGGCTGGAAACGGCGCACGCCTTCCATTCCCCCCTCATGGACCCGATCCTGGATGCCTGGTCGGACACCGTGTCCGGCGTTGCCCTGGCCGACCCCGCCGTGCCCATGGCCTGCTGCCTGGAGGGCGACATGGCGCCGCCCGGGCGGCTGTCGCGGCCGGCCTATTGGCGCGACCACCTGCGCCGGCCCGTCGCCTTCGACGACGCCCTGTGTGCCCTGGCGGACCGCGGCCCGCCCCGCTTCCTGGAAATCGGGCCCAAGGGGGTGCTCACGGCCCTGGCGCGCCGCCGCGACACGGGCGCCAACGACGGCGTCCGGGTGACCTCCCTGCGCCCGGACCGGCGCGACGCGGTCGCCCTGCGCGAGGCCCTCGGCGCCCTGCACGAGGCGGGCGTGGACCCCGACTGGACGGCGGTGGCCGGCGACCAGACGGAAGCACCGCCCACCCTGCCCAGCTATCCGTTCGACCGGCGCCGCTTCTGGCCGCCCACCACGCCGCCCCTGCCCCCGGACGTGGCCCCGGAAGCGGGGATCGGCGCCTATCACGTGGCTCCCGTGCCCGTGGCCGCGCCGCCTCCCGTCCCGCACGCCAGCGCCGCCGCCGGGCGCTGGCTGCTGGACGTGCCGGCGGAGGCCCGGGATGCCCCGCTGGTGGGGGCGCTAGAGGCGCGCCTGCGGGCGCTGGGCGGAACGGTGGTCCGGGCCGACGACGCGCCGGCCGACGCCCCGGACGGACCGCCCCGGGCGCTGGTGCGCTTCGCCTGTCTGGACGCGCCCGG
>CAJXLG010000002.1 GCA_913055885.1 uncultured Rhodospirillales bacterium | reverse complement strand
CTTCTCGGGTGCGCGCCGAAGATTGCTCGGCTTGGCCGACAGTCCACCCGGATAAGGCCTCTCACCTCCCATCATTCATTCCAACCATGACCTCCTCACATTCCGGAGGCGTGCCCTGGCGCGCCCCTACCCACACGCCAATCGCGTCCACCCTCAAAACAAGACTCGCCTTCCGAGTAGCCATTCCCATCAAACCGCCCCTGCCGCCCCAGCTTTTGATAACAGTGCCCAAGAGACCCCCTACGCAAGCCTCTTGCCAGCCCGGGCTACGTGGTGGTCCGGGATTATGGGGGCCGGGCCTTCTTTTCCCGTCGGGAGACGATGTGCCGGGAGGGCTTCATGCGCACGATCCGGAAATGGTCCGTCATCGCCCTGGTCGCCACGCCCTGCCTCGGGCCGCCGGCCCCCGGGACCGCCCAGGAGGCACCGGGGCCCGCGGGCGTCGGCGGCCCGGCCGACGCGGGCCCGGTCGGGGTCGGCAAGGCCCCCGCCCCGGGGACGGGCCGCCGGCCATCGGACGGCAACCCCGTGCAACCCGGCGTGCTGGGCTTCGGCCTGGCCGGCGCGGCCATCACGACCGGCGTGGCGCCGCCGGCGGCCATCGGCCTGGGCCTGCTGACAGCGGGTGGCGGCAGTGTCGTCAATGGCGCCCTGTACAGTCCCGGTGGCACGCCGCCCCGGACCTCCCCCCTGGCCCCCCGCCGGAACCGGCCGGAAGAGTAGGCCCCGCCTCGTGCGTCGGGGCCTTGGCCCCGAAGAGGCGTCGCCCTTACGCGGATTCCGTCAAATTTTCGTCGTATTGTCATAAATCACACCGGAGGCTACGCTCTGCCGGGGATGCGGGAGGGCCTTGCAGGCATTTTCCGATGTTGTCCGGTCGGAACATGCTCTGGCCGTAAAGAATCTTGCTTAACCCGATCTTAGGGTGCAAACTTGAAACTGGGCATGAGAGGAATAGCGTAGAATCGGCAGGTTATTGGGGGGGCGCGGTGTTCATCGGGCGTGTCATCGGATGGCTGTTGCTGGGCCTGGCGTCCCTGGCGGCGTCGGGCGACGCCGTGATGCTGCTCGGGACGGGCGACTGGCACGGGCTGGCGGCACGCGAACTGGTGCTGCTCCTGGCGGGGACGACGCCGGCCGCGGGCGGCGCCCACACCCTGGCCGGCGAAATGGTTGCCGGGCTTCTGGCGGCGCCGGCATGGGTGCCGCTGCTGTCGGCGGGCGTGGTGCTCGCCTGGAGCTGCCGGCCCCGCCGCCGGCGCATCTTCGCCCGCTCGGGCTGAAACCGGATACGCCGCCGAAAAGCCCCGGCCCGCACGACGGGCCGGGGCTTTTCGCGTCGCCCGACCGGGATGGCGGTCACGCCACCTCGGAGCCGTCGTCCGTCTTTTCCTCAAGCATGAAGGTATAGGACTCGCCCGGCGTGAGGTCCTTGTAGTCGCCGCGGACGCACACGGGCACGGGCCGCGCCCAGCTCGGGTGCACGGTGATGGTCACGGCCCGGCGCGTCACCGTAATGTTCAGCCAGTTGCCCAGGTAGCGCACCTTCAGGGTCATCTCGCGCAGCCGCTCGGTGAGCACGGGGTCCAGGTGCAGGGCGCCCTCGCGGAAGTCCAGGCCGGTGAAGCAGCGCTGCACGAGGTCCACGGTGCCGGCCATGGCGCCCAGGTGGATGCCCTCGGCCGTGGTGCCGCCCTGGATGTCGCCGATGTCGCTGTACAGGGCGAGGTTGAACAGGTCCCACGCATCAGCGCGCCGGGTGCGGGCCAGCACCCACGTGTGCACCACGTAGGACAGGGTGGAGCCGTGGGACGTGCGCGCCAGGTAATAGTCCACGTTGCGGTTCCATGTGGCCTCGGTGAAGGTGTAGCCGAGGCGGGCGAAGATCTCCTTCAGCCGCGGGAAGGAGAAGAGATAGAAGAGCATGAGGACGTCGGCCTGCTTGGACAGCTTATAGGCATTGGGCGACTTGTCCTCGGCCTCCAGGATGCGGTCCAGCCGCTGGATGTCGCCGTACTTGGCCTTGTAGCCCTCCCAGTCGAACTCCTCCAAATCGCCGTAGCCCTCGAACTGGCTGATGATGTCGCCGTCGTGGAAGGCCACCTTCATGGACCGGCTCATGGCGTCCCAGTGGTCCATCTCGTCCTGGCTGACGCCCAGCTTGTCCATGAGCTCGCGGCGGTGGTCGGCGTCCAGCTCGTCCAGGGCCTGGAGCACCGTGGTCATGAGCCACGCCACCATGACGTTGGTGTAGGCGTTGTTGGAAAGCCCCGGCTCGTCGGCCCACGGATAGCCGTCGTGGTATTCGTCGGGGCCCATCACCTTGTGAATGTCGTAGCGGCCGGTGGCCTCGTCGTACACGGCCAGGGAGGCGAAGAGGCGGGCGATCTCCAAGAGCATCTCGGCGCCCCGGATCTCCAGGAAGCCCTTCTCGCCCGACACCACGTAGTACTGCCAGATGTTGTAGGCGATGGCGAGGTTCACGTGGCGCTGCTGCCACGAGTTGTCGGGAATCCAGCGCCCGGAGCGCGGGTTCAGGTGGAGCGACTGGCTTTCCTCGCGGCCGTCGCTGCCGCTCTGCCATGGGAACAGGGCGCCCCCGAGGCCGGCCCGGCGCGCCGCCAGCCGGGCGCGGTCCAGCCGGCTGCCGCGATAGCGCAGCATGGCGCGGCTTACCGCCGGCAGGCGCAGGTTCAGAAGGGGCAGGATGAACAGCTCGTCCCAGAAGATGTGGCCGCGATAGGCCTCGCCGTGCCAGCCGCGCGCCGGCACGCCCACGTCGAGCTGGATGCTGTTGGGCGAGACGGTCTGGAGGAGGTGGAAGATGTGCACCCGGAGCGCGAGCTGCGCCTGGCCCTCCGGGCCGTCGGCGATGCCGATGTCGCAGCGGTCCCACAGGCGCGCCCAGGCCTTGCGGTGTTCCTCGAACAGCCCGGCGAAATCGGCCGCCGAATCCGCCCGTTCGCGCGCCGCGATGCCCGGCTCGGAAATGGCCGTGTCGCGCGAACAGTACATGGCCACCACCTTCTCGACGGTCACGGGATGCCCCGCCTCCGCCTCGACGCCCAGGACGTGGGCGACGTGGCCGGGCTCGGCGGCCACCTCTTCCGACAGGGGCGTGATGCGCTGGCCGTCGCGCATGAGCCGGGTGCGCGCCGCCTGGGCCACGCGCAGATGCGACTGGTTGGTCTCCACGGCCATGTAGACCATGCGCTCGCCGGTGAGATCGCCCGTGAAGGCGTCCCCTTCGCGCGATTCCAGATGGGTGTTGTTGAGCTTCTGGTAGCGTTTGACGCCGCCGTTGATGACCTTGCCGTCCAGGGCGGAGCGGATCTCCATGCGCTCCGTCCAGTTCTCGGGCGTGATGGTCAGCGCCTGACCGGCCGTGTGGCGCTCGTTCATGTTGACGAAGCGCCGGCAATCCAGGGAAGTCTCGCGCCCGGCGCCGTCGCGCACCCGCAGGTGGACGCGCAGAAGGCCCTCGTAAAGGTGCACTTCCTGGTGGAAATCGAGGATCTCGCAGGCATTCATGTCCAGCCAGTCGCCCCCCGCCGGGCGGAAGGTGAGGGGCAGCCAGTTGGGCATGTTGACCAGGTCCTCGTTCTCCACGTCGCGGCCGGACACGTGGGTGACGAGGCGGTTGTAGCCGCCCGCCAGATAGGTGCCCGGATAGTGGGTCTCGTCCGCCTTCACCCAGGGGAAGGCGCCGCGCGTGCAGAAATAGCCGTTGCCCAGGGCGCACAGGGCCTCGCGCAGGCCCTGCTGCCCGGGGTCGTACGAATCATAGGTGAGGGTCCAGTCGGGCATCGGTTGCCTCTCAACTCCCTTGCTCCGGTGTGAGGCGCTTCACGAGCGCCATCACCTCGTCCGGGTTGTCCACGCGATAATCGGCCAGGGTGGCGCGGTCGCCCTCGTCCTCCGGTGTCCCCACGACGACGCCCAGGCCGCGCCCGCGCAGGGCGCGGAAGGCGTCCTCGTCGGTGACGTCGTCGCCGAAGAACAGGGGCACCACCGCGTCCGTGTCCAGGTCCAGGGCGTCCAGCAGCCAGGTGACGGCGCGCCCCTTGTCCCATTCGATGTCGGGCTGCACCTCCACCACCATCTTTCCGGGCTTGCGCTTGAGGCCCGGGTGGTCGGCGAGGACGGCGTCCACCGCCTGCTGGAAGGCGGGCACGTCGGCCTCGGCCACGTTGCGGTAGTGGGCGGCGGCGGAGAAGCGCTTGGCCTCCACCAGGGCGCCGTCGATGCCCCGGAGCCGCTTCTGCAGGTCCTCGGCGGCGGCGGCCACCTCGGGCACGAAGCGCTGTTCCGCCTCGTGCTCCAGGGTGCGGCCGTCGGGCAGCCGGATGTCGAAACCGTGGCTGCCGGCGTAGATGACGCTCTCCAGCCCCACCAGTTCCTCCACGTCGCGCCGGTCGCGGCCGCTCACCACCGCCACCGGGTAGCGCCGCGCCAGGCCGTCCAGGGCGGTGCGCGCCGATTCCGACAGCCGCGCCAGGTCCGGCCGCGACACGATGGGCGTCAGGGTGCCGTCGTAGTCCAGGAAGAACGCCGGCCGCCTGTCCGCCAAAGCGCCGCGCAGGGCCTCCAGGGCGTTGATGGCGTCGGGCACCTCGGCCAGCGGCCGGCCCGCGTCGCTTTCAGCCGTCACGGTCCACCTCCCCCAGATCGTTCACCACCACGTCGGCGCCGTGGGCCTTCAGGGCGTCGGGGCCGCTGCCGCGATCCACCCCCAGCACCAGGCCGAAGCCGCCGGCCCGCCCGGCCTCCACGCCCACCACGGCATCCTCGGCCACCACGGCCGCCGCCGGCGCCACCCCCAGGCGCTCGGCCGCCAGGGTGAAGGTGTCGGGGGCGGGCTTGCCGGGCAGGCCCAGGCGCTCGCGGTCCACGCCGTCCACCACGGTATCGAACAGCCGCGCCAGGCCGGCGGCCTCGACCACGAGTTGCGTGTTCTTCGACGACGACACCAGCCCCACGGCAAAACCGCGCGCCCGCAGGGCCTCCAGGAGCGCCACGGCGCCGTCGTAGACGGTGACGCCGTCGCGTTCCACCGTCTCGCGGAAGCGCTCGTTCTTGCGGTTGCCCAGGCCGCACACCGTCTCGGCGTCGGGCGGGTCGTCGGGCGTGCCTTCCGGCAGGGTGATGCCGCGCGATTCCAGGAAGGCCCGCACGCCGTCGTACCGCGGCTTGCCGTCCACGTATTCGCGGTAGTCCCCCTCGGCGTCGAAGGGCCTGCACCCGGGTCCCTCGCGGCCCTCCAGAAAGGCGTCGAACAGCCGTTTCCACGCCCGGGCGTGGACGTCGGCCGTGTCCGTCACCACGCCGTCCAGGTCGGCAATGAAAGCGGTCAGGCCCTTGGCGGCCAGGTCGCCGATGCTGATGCTCATGAACGCTCCACCCGGAACGCCCGGCCCGGCGTTGCGATGCCTGGATCGTGGCCCATGTGCCCCGCCGGGTCAAATGCCTCCGGGCCCTGGCTGGCACACGCCGGGTTTAGCTTTCGTTACAGGGGCGCACCGGGCCCTCGGCGGCCAGGCGATCCATGGCCGTGGTGACCGTGGCCGGCGTCAGGGTCACGCCGTCGGTGGCCCGGTCCACCAGGGACAGACACAGGTTGGCGGCGTTAAGGGGCGCCGGCAGGTGGCGGCGCAGGCGGGCCAGCGCCGGGCCGTCGCCCTCGGGGCCGCCCGCCGCCACGTCGGCCAGCACCGGGGGCGCCAGCATGCCCGCGTCGTCCCACAGGGGAAAGCCCACGATGCCGTCGAGGGCCGTCAGCAGCTTGGGCCCCACCATCTGGGGCGCGATGTGGCGGGGGTCGGCGCGTTCCAGCACGGAAAGGGCGGCGTGGATCAGGAAGTCCAGCACGCTGTTGCCGCGCACGAAAACGCACGCGGCGTTGTGGACGTTGCGGCGCACCCGGAAGCGGCCGCGGCCGTCGCCCTGCACCCAGGTCTCGCGGCCGAAGGCGTATTCGCGCGTGACGGGGACGCGGAAGGCTTCCGGGGCCACCACGAACACGTCGGCATCCAGCCACACCACCCGGTCGGCCCCCTGGTCGAGCAGGTCGCGCGCCCACAGCAGGCGGGCCACGTCCGCCTGGATGGCGGCCCGGCCGGCGGTCTTGTCGACAAGCCGGCCGGGCAGCCGGTCGAACAGGGCATCGCCCTCGAAGGCGTAGGCGTGGCCGTGGCGCGCCGCCCAGGCCTCGACGCTTTGCAGGCAGCGCGCCACCCAGGGCGGCGGGTCGCGGTGATACGACTGGCAGACAACGGTTTCCATGGCCGCTAGGCTGGGGAACCAACACGGCTTACGGAAGGGGTATGACGGCACATCCCTGGCTCCTGCTGGCCCTTGCCATCGTGGCGGAGGTGGTCGGCACCGTGGCCCTCAAGGCCTCCGACGGCCTGCGCCATGCCCTGCCCGTCCTCATCGTCATCGCGGGCTATGGCGTGGCCTTCGTCCTCATGGCCCAGACCCTGCGCGTCATGCCCGTGGGCATCGTCTACACCGTGTGGTCGGGCGTGGGTACCGCCGGCGTGGTGGTGGCGGGCCTGCTGCTCTTCGGCGAGACCCTCACGGCCGGGCAGGTGGTGGGCATCGGGCTCGTCATCGCCGGCGTGGCGCTGTTGAACGGGGTGACCGTGCCGGGGCGGTAGGGGGCGTCAGGTCCAGTCTTCCACTTTCAGGGCGGGAACCCGCTGGAACTCCCGTGTGTTGTTGGTCACCAGGACGCAGCCTGTCGCGAGAGCGTGGCCGGCGATGAGGAGATCATTGGTGCCAATGGCCCGGCCTCGTTGCGCCAACGCCGCATATACGGCCGCTGCCTGCCCGGCGGCCTCCCGGTCGAAGGGCCAGACGGCATGCAGACGGGCGCAGAATCTTTCAATCTCTTCCGCAAGGTACGGCGAGGCTTTCTTGTTCGCGGCGCCCTGGCGCATTTCAAAGTAGGTAATGGCGGATATAACGTGACTGTTGCCACGGTTTGCCGAGTATATCAAGTTATGCTTTGTCATCTCATGGCGACGACCAATAATAAAAGAGCATATATTCGTATCCATCATATATATTGTCACGAACCATCCGTTGAATCGTGGTCCGTCAGCACAAACCGGTCAAGTTCGACTCCGTCGGGGCGTTCCGAAAGGAAGGTTTCGGCGCCTTCGGGCGGTGGGCGGTCAAAAAAGGATTCCCAGTCCGGCTGGGCCTCGCCCGTCTGGGCTGGCTTCAGCACGATGGCGTCCCCTTGGCGTGTGACCTGGACGCGGTCCACGCCTTCCAGATCCACCGACGGCGGCAAGCGCACCGTCCGGCTTTCGCCGTCGCGGACCAGGGGCACGGTGGGCACTTCCGATGTTCGACGGTCATCGGACATGCAGCCTGCCTCCAGCCAAAGGCGCTTAGTAGGATAAGGATACGGGCGATCCACGCGCCGCGTCAATGTTTCGCAACCTCGGTTTGAGGTTCTGGCCTTGCGGCTGCGGTTTTCATCCGGCACGCGTTGCCGTGCCGGGACGGCAGGCAAGAAAGGCCGGCAACGGGCCTTCCCGGTTGACGCGGAGAACCCACGGGCCCCCGTGTTCCACCCCTTCACGACGGCCCGGCGTCCTCTTGCTTCAACTTTTGAAAGACCCCCGCGATCGGGGCCAGAAGCTCTTCATCCGGTTCCACCTCCGCCGCTTCGCACCGCTCTATGGACTTGACCCGGTTTCGTGGACTCGTCGGTCATGGGTACCGCCCCGTGGTCACGCCAGCCCGGCCAGCCCGAAGGCCGCCAAAAGCTGAGGATTGCTTAGCCAGGCAGCCAGGGCGGCCACGTGCGGGTGCAGGCGGGCCGCGTTGTCGGCGAAATCCGCCGCCGTCCGGGTATATCTGGCCACCCGCTCCAGGGCATCGCCGATCTCGCCCGTGTCCGGCGCGTCCTTTTGCGCTTCTTCCTCGGCATCGGCCAGCGCCCGTTCCACGCGGCCCCGGTCGGCAAGCTCCAGGGCCAGCACCCGCTCGCGCAGGCTCGCCAGTTCCTCGCGCGGGTTCACCGTCCCGGCAGGCGGCATGTGCGCCGTAACGTCCCCTGTGGTGGTGCTCGCGCTGTTGTTGTCGCCGGTCATGACCGTCGCGCCCGCGATTGTCCCGGCGTTGACCGAGCGGTTACTGGTATCGAATGGATGGGCCATGGCGGCATTCTCTCCCGCTGGTAGCGACAAGAAGGCTACCAGGGGGCATATGTGTGTGGCAACGTTCCGTGCGGGGTGGGCGGGAAGGAGAGCGTCGTGGCAAGCCCCACGATGGTGGCAAGCCCCACGATGACGGCCCTGCCCTGTTACCGCTCGCCGCCGTTCTTGCGCATCTTTTGCAATTGCTCCATGAGCTTGCCCTTGGCGCCGCTTTGCGGCGGGGCGCCGGGCGTGCCGTCGCCGCTTTTTTCGTTTTCCTTCCGGAACAACTGGCCACGTTTGATGGTGAAGGCGCGGGCCTTGTAGGACGGCAGTTCATAGACCCAGCCGTCGGTGCGCCGGCGGATGGTACGGGCGCGTTTCCGGGCGTCCTTCGCGTCCTCCGGCGCCTTGACTTCCGCCACGCGCACCCAGGCGGCGCCATCGTGGCGCACGTGCTCGACGGTCACCGCCAGGCCGTCATCGGTGCGGCTGGTGAGGGTGGTCCTGGCCTCCCCGGTAAAGTCCATCCCGGCCGCCTTGCGCACGTCCTTGAGGCGCAGGTCCGAAAGGGCCGTGCCCAGACGCTTGATGGCGCGGTCGTCGGGCACGCGGTCCGCCGGCGCCTCGCCCTTGACCGTAAAGCCGTCCTCGCCGCGCTTCACAGTGACGGTCTTGCCACCGGCCCGTTCCAGGGTGGTGCGGGCAATGGCCTTTTCCTTGAGGTTCACCACCGTGCGCCTGAGCCAGTCCGCCTTGCGCGTGGGCAGCTTGAGGTCGCCTTCCGCCAGCCACGCCTGTCGGCCGCCGGCCTTGCGCACGTAGCGGCCCGCGCGGTCACCGCCCAGGTTGCCGCCGCGCCTGCCCACGACAAGACCGGCCAGCTTGTTGCCCTCGCCGTCCAGGAGGGTGATGCGCCGCGATTTCGCCCCCTCGGCTTCCGGATCGCGCAGGTGGAGGGCGCCGTAGCGTCCGGGATCGGCGGTGCGCGCGGCCACCCGCTCCATGCGGGCAAGCGTCACCACCGCCCGGCGCACGGCGGCGCCGCGCGCCGGGTAGCCGTCCGCCTGGGCCAGGGTCCAGCGGCCGTCCCGGCGGCGAAAGGTGAAGGTGCCGCCCTGATGGGTGACGGTCACCGCCGCCACCTGGTTCACCCGCTTCTCCAGGCCGGGGAAGAGGCGCGCGGCGGCGCCTTCGCCGCGGGCCACGCGATCGGGCTCGGCGAGGCGCGCCGCCACGGCCGCCGCCACGGCGGCCACGGCGATCACCGCGAGGACGAGCAGCTTCTTCGGCGTCATGGGGCGCTTCCTCCCGTCCCGGTCATGCCTGCCGGCGCCGCCGGATGAGGGCGGTGACGCCCACGATCACCCCCAGGCCCAGCGGCACGCCGCCGATGTTGATGGCCTTCACCGCCGTCTTCACGCGTTCGATATCGCTTTTCAGGGCGTGGCGCACCCGGCGCAGGTCCTCGCGGATGGCCACCATGCGCTCGCGCGCCGCGTCCAGCGCCTCGCGCTGCTTCTGCGAGAGCAGGGCGCCCTTGTCGCCCGGGCCGCCGCGCAGGCGCTCCAGGCGCTTGCGCACGCTCTCCAGCTCCTGCTTGAGCTTGTCCGCCTTGGCGCGGTAGCGCCGCTCGGCCGCCCGCCGGATGCGGTTGATGAGGGTGAATTCGCGCTCGGCGCCGCCGCGCGCCCGCAGGCCGATGAGGGCGTTGCTGCCCGACAGGTTCTCCAGGGCGTTGATGGTGAAGGCGGCGTTGTCGGCGCGCGGCACGGCCAGTTCCTGTCCCAGCAGGCTGCGCGTGCGCACCCAGAAGCGATCGTGGAGCATGTCCACGTCGGCCGCCACCACCACGTTCACCGGCTTCTGCGCCTTCTTGACGAAGGCGTCGCCCGCCTTCTCCTTTGCGTCACCCGGCGGCCCGTCGGGGAAAGCCGTGCCGGTCCGGCCGCGCAGGCGCACGGCCAGGGTGAGCTGCTTGTTCTGCGGCGTGAACCGCTCCAGCAGGCGCCCGGGCGCCGCCCTGCCGCGCAGCCACTTCACCGGCATGGCCTGTGCCTTGTCGCCGGTGTGGATGAGGCGGGTCACCTTCGTGCCGGCGTCCTTCACGGGTTCCAGCACCCCCGGCGAGGCCATGAGCACCTTGTTGAGCTGGCCGGTGATGACGTCGCGCGGGTCCAGATTGGGCCTGCCCAGGTCCAGCCAGGCCACGTAGTCGGTGGCCGCGCGGCTGCCGCGTTGCGCGCGCACCCGCTGCGCCGCCTTCAGGTCGCCGGCCACCCGGCCCTTGCGCAGCTTCACGCCCCACGCCTCAAGGAGCCGGCGCGTCTGCTTGCCGGGCCCGCTGGTGCGCAGCGCGGGTTTGCGGGCAACCTCGGTGCGCGGATCGACGAAGGCCAGGACACGCCCGCCCCTGAGGGCGAACTGGTCGATGGCATAGGCGAGTCCCGGCGTCATGTCGCCCGGCTTCGCCAGCATGACCATCTCCACCCCGTCGGGCAGGGACTCCGCCGAGGGCTTGACGGTCTTCACGTTGAAGAACTTGCGCATGCGGCCGAGGATGCGCCACGCCTCCTGGTGGCGGCGGCGCAGGGGACTCCGCCCGCCACCGCCGCCCGTCATGTCGAGGGCCGTGACCAGCGCCACCGTCTTCTTCTCGGGGTCGGCCAGCGAGTGGATGAGCTTGGTGAGGTCGTATTCCAGGAAGGCCTGCCGTTCCCGGTCGAAGAAGGGGATGACCTCGGTATTGCCCGTGCTGTTGACGGCGGCGAGGCCGAAATAGCCCTTGTCGCCCGCCCGGTTCACGGGAATGCCCTGGAGGCCGAAGGCCACGGCCCGGTCCTCGGCCCTGGAGAAGGGTTCCGGGTCGTGGGTCTCCAGGGTGAGCCTGCCGTCCGACAGGGCCACATAGCGTTCCAGCAGGCTGCGCACCCGCTCGTGGTAGGTCTTGAGCCCGGGCCGCGCGGCGGCAAGGGTATCGGAGAAATAGAGATGGACGGTGACGGGCGTGTCCAGGTTCCGGAGCACGGTCTTCGTGCCGTCCGAGATGGTGTAGAGGTTGTTGGCGGTGAGGTCCAGCCGCCAGCGCTCCAGCGCCGTGCCCGCCGCGACGTTCACGGCGATGGCCGCCACGGCCGCCAGGATCAGGCCGGCGATCGCCATGCCGGTGCGACTGCCCGCCATGCGCACCCCCTGCATCACGCTTTCTTCTGGTCAACGGCGATGGCGTTGGCGGTGAGCCAGAACGCCATCAGCGACAGGAAGTAGACCACGTCCGGCACCGACAGCACCCCCCGGGCGATGGCGTCGAACCGGGTCAGGAAGCTGACGTCCGCCACCGTCCGCACCACGGCGTCGGGCGCCCATGGCCGGAACACCCCGAGCACCATGTCCATGCCGCTCATGACGAACAGGAAGCACACCACGGCCCCCAGGATGAAGGCGATGACCTGATTGCTGGTGAGCGCCGAGAGGCAGGCGCCGATGGCCAGATAGGCGCCCGCCATGAGAAAGCTTCCCAGGTAGCCGGCGAGGATCACCCCGTTGTCGGGATTGCCCAGGACGTTGACCGTCACCCACATGGGGAAGGTGAGCACCAGCGCCAGCCCGGCGAACAGCCACGCCGCCAGGAACTTGCCCACCACGGCCGCCCCCGTGGAGACGGGCAGGGTCATGAGCAGCTCCAGGGTGCCCGTCTTGCGCTCCTCCGCCCACAGGCGCATGGCCAGCGCCGGGATGAGCAGCAGGTAGAGCCACGGATGATAGGCGAAAAACGGCTGGAGGTCCGCCTTGCCGCGCTCGAAGAAGCCGCCCAGGTAGAAGGTGAAGGCGGCGCTCAGGGCCACGAACACGGCGATGAAGACAAAGGCCAGCGCCGTGTTGAAGTAGCCCTTCAGCTCGCGTTCCGCGACGGTCCACACGCCCTGCATCATGCCGCCGCTCCCGTTCCATCCGTGGTGGCACCGCCGTCGCGGCCGCCCTCGACGCCGGTGACGTCGCGGAAAACGGCGTCGAGGGAGCCGCGTTCCACCACCATTTCGTCCACGGCAATGCCCCGGTCGCGCAGCCGCCCGCCCACGGCCGGGGCGATGGCGCGCCCGCCCTCGGGCACCACGCGCAGGGCGGCACGGCCGTCGCGCGCCGGCGCGGCCTCGATGCCGGCCACGCCGTCCAGGTCCGAAAGCGCCGCGCGCGCCTCCCCGGCGTCGCCGGCCAGCGTCAGGGTCACCACGCCGTGGTCGGGGGCCCGCGCCAGCAGGGCGTCGGGGGTGCCGTCGGCGCGCAGGACGCCGTCGGCGATGATGGCGGCGCGGCTGCACACGGCCTCCACCTCCTCCAGGATGTGGGTGGAGATGATGATGGCCTTGTCCGCCGCCATGTCGCGGATGAGGCGGCGCACGTGCTGTTTCTGATTGGGGTCCAGGCCGTCCGTGGGCTCGTCCAGGATGAGCACGGGCGGATCGTGCAGGATGGCCTGGGCCAGGGCGACCCGCCGCTTGAACCCCTTGGACAGGGCCTCCACCGGCCGGTGCAGCACGCTTTCCAGGGCGACGCGCTCCACCACCGTGGCGATGCGCCGCGTCTTTTCGCGGCCGCGATAGCCGCGCGCCCGGGCGACGAAATCCAGGAAGGCGTCCGTGGTCATGTCGCCGTAGAGGGGCGCGCCCTCGGGCAGGTAGCCCAGTTGGCGCTGCCCGGCCAGGGCGTCGCGCGCCATGTCGTGGCCGGCCACGGTGACGCGGCCGGAATCGGGCAGCAGATAGCCCGTGAGCATCTTCATGGTGGTGGACTTGCCGGCGGCGTTGGGGCCCAGGAAACCCAGCACCTCGCCGCGCGGCACCGCGAGGGAGATGCCGTCCACGGCCACCACCGGGCCGAAGCGCTTGTGAAGGGTGTCGGCCACCACGAGATCGGTCATGCCCGCGTGCTCCACCGTGTGCCCTGGGCTGGCTGCCTTTGCCGTGAAAGGGGATAGGTGGCACGCGCCGGCCTGTCAACACGGGGCCGTCGGCACACGGCCCCGGCCGTGTTAGGCTCAAGGGGTCAGGTAACGGCTCGGGACTCCGCCCACAATGGCGCGCGACGGATACTTTGCCACATGGCTGTGGGCGGGCGGCGCCGCGATCGCGGGCCTTCTCCTGACGGCGGCCGCCGTTCTCGGCACGCGCCACGTGGAAACCCTCGAGGCCCGGCACGCCTTCCGGCAGGCGGCCGACGCCCGCGTGGATCACCTCGCCGCCCGGCTCCACCGCGCCACCGCGGCCGTCAAGGTCCTGCGCGACTATTTCCACGCCAGCCGCGACGTGACCCGCGCCGAGTTCAGGGCCTTCGCCCGCCCCGTGCTCGACGAGCATCCGGGCATCCTGGCGCTGGAATGGGCGCCGAAGGTCGCCCACGGGTCGCGCGGGGCCCTTGAGGCGCGCATGCGGCGCCGGGGCCACCCGGACTTCCGCGTCGTGGAACGCGACGCGGCCGGCAACCCGGGTCCCGCCGGGGCGCGCGACACCTACTTCCCCGTGCTGTTCATCGCGCCCGCGGCCGGCAACGAGGCGGCGCTGGGCTTCGACCTGGCCTCCGGCGCCACCCGCCGCGCGGCCCTGCGGGAGGCGCGCGACCGGGGCCGCATGCGCCTTTCCGGCCGGATATCCCTGATCCAGAGCGACGACGAGCATTACGGCTTCCTGGCCTTCGCCCCCGTCTACGAAGGCCATTCGGTGCCAAAAAACCGGGCTGCCCGGCGTGACGGCCTGGCGGGCTTCGCCCTGGGCGCGTTCCGCATGGACCATCTGGTGACCGGGACGCACCACCACGCGTCGGATCGCGCGGAAGCCGGGACCACCCTGCGCATCGCGGACGTCACGAATCCCGACGCGCCGCGCCGGCTCTACCCACACGCCGCGGACGCGGCGTCCACGGCGGCGGGCGGCCGGCGCTACCGGCGCACCCTCGGCGCCGGCGGCCGGCAGTGGCGGGTGACGGTCGCGCCCACCGCCTCGTTCCAGGAGGGCCGTCCACCCCGCCTCGCCTGGGCCGTCCTGGGGGCGGGGCTGGTCCTGACGGCCCTGCTGGCGACGATGGCCGGGGTGTTCGCCCGCAAGGAACGGGCCCGGCGCGCCGCGGCGGCGGCCCTGGAGCAGCGCACGCAGGAGCTGGGCGAACGGGTCAAGGAGCTGGGCGGCCTCTACGCCCTGGCGGAAACCCTCGACCGCCCCGACGTGTCCCCGGAAACCGCCCTGACGGAGGCGGTGAACCTGCTGCCCCCGGCGTGGCAGTATCCGGCCGTGACGGTGGCGCGCCTGGCCATCGGCGACTGGGTGGCGGCCACGCCGGGCTTCCGCGAGACCCCCTGGTGCCAGGCGGGCGACATCGTGGTGAACGGAACCGTCGAGGGCCGGATCCAGGTGTGCTACCTGGCGGAACGGCCGCCACGGGACGAGGGCCCCTTCCTGGCCGAGGAGCGCCAGCTTCTCCACACCATCGCCGCGCGCCTGGGCGACTACATCGCACGCACCCGGGCCATGGCCGAATGGCGCAAGGCCCTGGAGCTTCTGCGCAACGCCGAACAGGTGGCCCGCGCCTGCGCCTGGGAGTGGGATCTGGCATCCGACGTTTTCCGGCTGTCCGACAACCGCCGGGCCGTGCTGGGCATCACCGGGGCCCGCCAGCCGGCGGAGGCCATGCTGGCCCTCATCCACCCGGACGACCGGCCGCGCCTTGCGGAGGCCATGGACGCCGCGCGCGACGGCCGGCCGCCCCAGCACGAACGCTTCCGCATCCACCACGGCGACACGGGCGAGGTGCGCCACGTGGACGCCTATACCACTGTGGCTGCCGACGAAGGGGGCACGCCGCAGGCCGTCCTGGGCGCCACCCAGGACGTGACGGAACAGGTGCGGGCGGAGCGGGCGCTCATGGAACGGAGCGAGCGCCTGCGCCAGGCCAACGCCGAGCTGCGCGAGAGCGAGCGCAACTACCGCCTGCTGGTGAACCAGCACCCGGACTTCCTGGTGCTGCGCTACCGGCCGGACACCACGGTCCTGTTCGCCAACCCGGCCTATGCCGCCCTGTTCGGCGCGACGCCGGAGGGGATCACCGGCCGCCGCTGGCTCGATTTCGGCGTGCCGGAAGCGGCCCACGACGCCGTGCTCGCGCACCTGCAAGGCTTCACGCCGGACCAGCCCTCCGCCGTCCACGAAAACCAGGTGGTGGACGGCGACGGCCGCCCGCGCTGGACGCGCTGGTCCAACCACGCCTTTTTCGACGACACGGGCGCCATCACCCACTTCCAGTCGGTGGGCCTGGACATCACCGACCGCAAGGAAATGGAACAGGCGCTGCGCCAGCGCGAGGAGCACCTGCGTCTGATCCTGGAATCCAGCGGCGAGGGCATCTACGAGGTGGACCGCGACGGAACGTGCCGCCTGGCCAACAAGGCGGCGGCCACCATGCTGGGCCACGATTCCGCCGAGGCCATCACGGGACGCAATGCGCATGCCCTGTTCCACCACGCCCACGCCGACGGCACCCCCTACCCCGCGGCGGACTGTCCCATGACGGCCTGCCTGGCGGGCGGCCAGCCGGTCAGCGTGGACGACGAGGTCTTCTGGCGCGCCGACGGCACGGCCTTCCCCGTCTCCTACCGCGCCTATCCCCTGCGCCGCGACGGCCGGGTGGAAGGCGCCGTGGTCTATTTCACCGACATGACGGAGGCCCTGGAACGCCGCCGCCGCGAACAGATCACGCAGCGCATGGAATCCCTGGGCAACCTGGCGGGCGGCGTGGCCCACGACCTCAACAACATGCTGCAGCCCATCCTCTCCCTGACCACCCTGGTGGCGCGCGACCAGCCCGAGGGCAGCCGCGACCGCGAGCGCCTGGACAAGGTGGTGGAGGCGGCCGAGCGCGCCCGAAGCCTGGTGGGGGACATCCTCGCCTTCAGCCGCCAGACGGAGGAGGCGCTGGAGCGCATCGACCTGCCGGCGACCGTGGAGAAGGTGATGGGGCTCCTGCACGAGACCATTCCCTCGACCCTCACCATCAACGAGAGCATCGACCCGGCCACCGGGACGGTGCTCGCCGACCCCGCCCAGATCCAGACCATCCTCATGAACATCGCGGTGAACGCCGCCCAGGCCCAGGGCCACAGGCCGGGCACCCTGACCATCACCCTGGCGCCGGAAACCATGGACGCCGCGACGGCAGCGGACCTCGGCGACATGGAACCGGGCGCCTACGCCCGCCTGAGCGTCGCCGACACGGCGGGCGGCATGGACCAGGCGGTGCTGACGCGCATCTTCGACCCCTTCTTCACCACCAAGCCGGTGGGCGAGGGCACCGGTCTGGGCCTGTCCGTGGTCTACGGCACGGCCCGCAAGCTGGGCGGCACCGTCACCGTGCGCACGACCCTGGGGCAGGGCACCGCCTTCCACGTCTATCTGCCCCTGGCGGACGAAGGCTGAGGCGGACGGCACCATGCGCATCCCGGGGCTTTCCGCCTTCTGCCACGACAGCGCCGCGGCCATGCTGGAAGACGGGGTCGTCACGGTGGCGGCCCAGGAGGAACGCTTCAGCCGCTGCAAGCATGACGGCGGGGTTCCGACCCGCGCCGTCCGCTACTGCCTGGAAGCCGCCGGGTGCGGCGCAGCGGACGTGGACCGTATCGTCTGCGCCGACCGCCCCCTGCCCGCCTTCCTTCGGCTTCCCGGAAGCGGCGCGCTCGACGCTCCGCATCCCGCACGATCCGCCGTGCCGCGTCCGGCGGCGGAGTCCCCCGGCCAGCCGGAGCGCGTGCGGCGGGCCATGCCCTGGCCGGAGGCGCGCGTGCACGCCGCCGGGCACCGCGAGAGCCAGGCCGCCGCGGCCTTTTTCCCGTCCCCCTTCGAGAGGGCCGTGGTCCTCGTCCTGGACGGCGCGCGGGCCGGCGCGGGCACGGCGGTGGGTGTGGGCCGGGGCAACAGCGTGAGCCTGGAACGGGAAATCCCCGCGCCCCACGCCCTGGGCCTCCTGTATTCCGCGGTCACCCGGTACCTGGGATTCACGGTGAATGGCGGCGAATACAAGGTCATGGGCCTGGCGCCCTACGGCGAGCCCCGCTACCGGAACCTGATCCGGGATACCCTCATCGCCTTCGAGCCGGACGGCACCTTCCGGCTGAACCGGGCCTTTTTCCCCCATTCGCTGGGTCTCGCCGCGACCGGCGGGCGGCTCGAACGCCTTTTCGGTCGGCCGGCCCGGACGCCGGAGCAGGCCCCCCTGACACCCTTCCACATGGACGTGGCGGCCAGCCTCCAGGCGGTCACGGAGGAAGCCGTGCTGCGCCTGACGCGCGCCCTGGCCCGCGACCACGGCCTACCCAACCTGTGCCTTGCCGGCGACCTGGCGCTCAACTGCGTGGCCAACGGCAAGGTGCTCCGGGACGGCGCCTTCGATGCCGTGTGGGTCCAGCCGGCGGCGGGCGACGCCGGCAAGGCGGTGGGCGCCGCCCTGGCGGCGTGGCATCACCACCTGGACAAGCCGCGCCGCCCCGCCCCGGACGGCCGGGACGGCATGCGCGGCGCCCGCCTGGGCCCGGCCTTCGGCCAGGCGGGCGTCGAACGGCGCCTGCGGGCGGCCGGGGCCGTCTTCCACGTCCTTGATGACACCGCCCTGTTGGAGGCCACGGTGGACGCCCTGGTGGCGGAAAAGGTCGTGGGCTGGTTCCAGGGGCGCATGGAATTCGGCCCGCGTGCCCTGGGCGGCCGGTCCATCCTGGCCGATCCGCGCTCGCCCAGGATGCAGCGCACCCTCAACCTGAAGATCAAGTACCGCGAGAACTTCCGGCCCTTCGCACCGGCCGTCCTGCGCGAGGCCGCGGCCGAATGGTTCGACCTGGAGGCCGACAGCCCCTACATGCTCTTCGCGGCGCCCGTCCGGGAAGCCCACCGGCGGGCCATGACCGAAGACGAAAAGGCCCTTTTCGGGATCGACAAGCTCAACGTGGTGCGCGCCACCATCCCGGCCGTCACCCACGTGGACTATTCCGCCCGCGTGCAGACCGTGGACGGCGCCACCAGCCCGCGCTTCCACGCCCTGATCCGCCGCTTCGGCGCGCGCACCGGGTGCCCCGTGGTGGTGAACACCAGCTTCAACGTCCGGGGCGAGCCCATCGTCAGCACGCCGGAAGACGCCTTCCGGTGTTTCATGGGGACGGAAATGGACACCCTGGTGGTGGGCAACTGCCTCCTGCACAAGGCGGAGCAGGAAAGCGACAATCCGGGTCAACCCCCTTCACGGGAAAGGCTGATCCACCACTGTTTGTAGAGCCGGCTCCCGGGGGCCAGGGTGACGGCGCGCCGGGCTGTTTCGGCCGCCGCCTCGGGCCGGCCGGCGGCGGCCAGGGCGCGGCTCAGGCGGTAGCGGCGGGCCGGGTCGTCGGGGGCCTCCGCCGCCGCCCGGTCCAGGGCGGCGATGGCGCGGTCGGCGACGCGCGCCACCGCCGACTCCTCGGCGGCGGTCACGGCGTGTGCCGCGTGCCGGCCGGCGTGCCGGAACAGGACGCCGTCGGGCCGGCCCAGCCAGACGCGCGCCACATGGGCGTTGGCGCCGGCACAACGGGCCGCCAGGGCCTCCAGGACGCTTTGCGATGGCGCCAGGGGCGCCGCGCCCGCCTCGCCCGCCATGGTGTCGAGCACGGCGTTGCGCACGCCCGGCTCCTCGGGCCCCGCCAGGGCGGGCCGGGTGGCGTTGAGGCGGCGCAGGAAGCTTACGGCGGCGGCGCCCACGCCCACGTTGCGGCGCTCGGCGCCGGTGGCGGGGTCCGGCAGAACGCCCCGCGCCCCGATGCGGTCCAGGAAGTCGGCGAAGGGCGACGGGTCGCGCAGGCCGCCGGGCTCGAAGACCGCCGGGTGGACGCGATCGGCGCCCACCATCCCGGCCCAGCGCGCCAGCAGGCTGTCGTAGGCATAGAGGGGAGCGGCGAGGTCGGCGGCGCACCAGGCGTCGGCATCGCGCGTCTCGCCCAGGCCCTTCACGTTCTCCTGGTAGCGGCTGAGCATGAGATCGTCCTGCCGGCGCAGGTAGACCACCACGTGCACCGGCCCCGGCAGGCGGTCCAGCAGGCCGCGCAGGCGCGCCAGCCCGGCCGGATCGGCCACCAGGCTCAGGCGCTCGTCGGCCAGGACCACGTGGTCCGGCGCCGCCGCCGCCACCTCGCGCGCCAGGGCATCGGGCAGCCACGCCTCGAACGCGGCGTAGTCCGGGAATCCGGGACCGTGGTGATAGCGCCAGCCGGGATCGACGGGGCCGCGCTCCGGCCCCAGGGCGTAGAGGCTGAGGAGCCGATGGTCGAAGCCGCCGGGCGTGCGCGGCACCAGCCAGCCGGCCTGGGCGAGCGCCGCCCGGTGCCGGACGAGTCCCGCCTGGACGACACTGGTGGCGGTCTTTTCCGTGCCGATGTGCAGCCACACCGCCATCGGGTCAGCCCCGGCGCCACGCCTTCAGGCGGCGCACCGCTTCCTCGATCTCGGCCGTGTCGCCGGCGAAGGAGAAGCGCACGTAGTGATGGCCGCGCTCCGGGTCGAAGTCCACGCCGGGCGTGGCGGCAACCCCCGTTTCCGCCAGCATCTGCCGGCACAGGGCCTCGCTGTCGTCCGTCAGGCGATGCACGTCGGCGTAGACGTAGAAGGCGCCGTCGGCCGGGGCCAGGTCGCCGAACCCGGCATCCGGCAGGCCGTCCAGGAGGATCTCGCGGTTGCGGGCGTACCGCGCCACCCGGGCGTCCAGTTCCGCCGTGGCGTCGAAGGCGGCGACGCCGGCGAGCTGCGACAGGGTGGACGGCGAGATGAACAGGTTCTGCGCCAGGCACTCCATGGCACGCGCCATGCCGTCGGGCACCACCATCCAGCCCAGGCGCCAGCCCGTCATGGCGAAATACTTGGAAAAGCTGTTCACCACCACCGCGCTGTCGCCGGCGGCAAGGGCCGTCGCCGCCGGCTCGCCGAAGGTGATGCCGTGGTAGATCTCGTCGGAGATGAGCCGGATGCCGCGGGCCTCGCAGGCCGCCGCCAGGGCCTTCAGGTCGTCCGGCGGCAGCATGGTGCCCGTGGGGTTGTTGGGGCTGGCGACGATGAGGCCGTCCACCGGTTCGTCCAGGGCGTCCAGGTGGGCGGGCGTGGGCTGGAAGCGGGTCTCCGGGCCCACGGGCAGGGGAACGGGCGTCACGTCCACCGCCTTGAGGATGTTGCGGTAGGCGGGATAGCCGGGCGTCCCCAGGGCCACCCGGTCGCCGGCGTCGAAGGCGGCCAGGAAGGCCAGGACGAAGGCGGCCGAGGCGCCCATGGTGGCGACGATGCGGTCGGTGGGCACGGGCACGCCGTACCAGTGCTCGTAGTGCGTGGCGATGGCGCGGCGCAGCGCCGGCAGGCCCAGGGCGTCGGCATACCCCAGGCGGTTCGCGTCGAGGGCCTCGTGGGCCGCCCGGATCACCCGTTGCGGCGGCCCGCCGCCCGGCTGCCCCACCTCCAGGTGCAGGACGTCATGGCCGGCGGCGGCGCGCTCGTTGGCCTGGCGCAGGACGTCCATGACGATGAAGGGCGGGATGGTACCGCGTTCCGTGACTTTCAGGGCCATGGCGGCGCTCCTTCGCGCGGCTCGGCGTCAGCGGGCGCTGGTGGCGGCCAGGCTGGACCAGCGCGGGTCCGCGGCGGCGCGGCACGTCCCGGTGTTGTTGGGGCTCCCGCCACGGCAGAAGATGGCGTTGACCCGGCCCAGGTGCGGCCGCTCCACCAGGGTGAGGCCGGCGGCGCGCAGGGCGTCGCGGCGCGCCGGCGGCACGTCCGCCTCCACGGCGGCGCGGCCGCTGCCCGGGCCCACGGCGTAGCCGCCGCGCGGCCGGTTGAGCACCGCCTTCACGTCGCCCCTGCCGGCGAGCAGCCGGGCCGCGGCATCCACCGCCGCGGCGCGCGCCACCGGCAGGGTGTCGCGCCAGCCGGTGCTCGCCGTGGCGGCCAGCAGGACGGAATGCGTCGGCCGGTTCACCACCAGGACCGGCGCCAGGCCGGCCAGGGGCTTCGCCGCGTCCGCCGGCGGCGCGGCCACGAACAGGCCGCTCTCGCGGCCCAGGCGGCCGGTGCCGAAGGGCCTGTTCAGGGTGAAGGCACAGGCCACGGCGTTGCCCCGGCCGTCCAGGGCGGCCACGCCGGCGGCCGGCGGCCCGCCCCCGGTCAGGTCGCCCGTGGCGGCGTGCAGGGCGTCGTCGCCGGGGGCCGTACCGGCGGGAAGCTTCCGCCAGGCATCGGCCAGGGCGCCGGCGGGCGGCGCCGCCACGACGTGGTCCCCGGCCCCGGCCGTCGCGGGCGCCGTCCACTCGGGCAGGACGTCACGCAGGGCCGCCGCCGGCACGGGGGCCTCGGCCACGTCGCGGGCGTCGGCCAGGAAGCGGTCCGCGGCCTCCCCGCTGTAGAGGTCCACGGCGCCCTCGCGGCGCAGCCGGCTCAGGGTGCCCGCCAGGGACAGCCGGCGCAGCGACATGCCCACCTCTGGCGGCCCGCCGTCGGCCAGGAAGGTGCCGCGCGCCGTCTCCCCCCGCAGGCGGCCGCCGGCCGCCTTCAGGGTGCGCACCAGGGCCCGCGACGCCCCCGTGCCGAAGCGGGCCAGGCGCTCGGCCGGCGCCACCACGGCGCGCCAGCGCAGGGCGCCGTAGCGGGCGTGCAGGGCGTACAGGCCGCGCGGCGTACCCGGCAGGGCGACGCGGTCCGTCGCCTTGACGGCGGGGAAGCGCAGCGCCTGGACGCGCTTTTTGTCCGTGTCGGGCCCGGCGCTCCCCTGCACCAGGCACAGGCCGCCGCCGCCCAGGCCGCCGCGCCCGGGGCTCGTGACCCCCTGGGCGAGGGCGGCGGCAACGGCGGCGTCCACGGCATTGCCGCCGTCCGCCAGGACGTCCCGGCCCACCAGCGCGGCGCGCGGCGCGTCGGCCGTCACCGACCCGGCGTAGTCGGTGGCCACCCGGCCGCCCGCGATCCTGTAGGGATCGCAGGCGGCCAGGGCCAGCACGGCGAGTCCCAGCGCAGCACATTGACGCCGGGTGCGATAGGGGCTACGTGTGGTCGTGGAACGAGCCGGGGAGTGAGCGTTGAAACGCCTGTCCATCGTGGCGCTGCTTCTTGTCGTGGCGGCTCTGGTCGCGGGTCCCGCGCGGGCGCGCAAGATGACCTTCGTGCGCGACGCGGAAGTGGAACATACCATCCGCCTCTATGCCACGCCACTCTTCGAGGCGGCGGGCCTCAACCCGCAGACCATCGACATCCACCTTATCAAGGACGATCGGCTCAACGCCTTCGTCGCCAAGGGGCTCAACCTTTTCATCCACACCGGCCTCATCATCCGCACGGAGACGCCCGAACAGCTCATGGGCGTCATCGCCCACGAGGCGGGGCACATCGCGGGGGGCCACCTGGCCCGCCTGCGCCGGCGCATGGACGAGGCGAGCACCACGGCCATCGCCTCCACCATCCTGGGCGCGGCGACGGCCGTTGCCACCGGCCGCCCCGGCGCCGGGGTGGCGGTGACGGCCGGCGGCCAGCAGGTGGCCCGGCGCGGCCTGCTGCGCCACACGCGCGGGGAGGAGGCGGCGGCCGACCAGGCGGCCGTGAAGTACCTCGACCGCGTGGGCCGGCCGGCCGAGGGGCTTCTCGACTTCATGCGCATCCTGGAGGACCAGACCATCCTCGCCCCGGGGAGCCAGAGCCCCTACGTGCGCACCCACCCGCTGACGCGCGACCGGCTCGCCTTCCTGCGCCGCCACGTGAAGACCGCGCACCCCGACGATCCGGAGGACCCCGCGTACGAGGCCGACCTGGCGCGGCTGCACGCCCGCATGCGCGGCAAGCTCATGGGCTTCCTCCAGCCGCCGGGGCAGGTGCTCGACCGCTTCTCCGGTGACGACCCGGGGATCATGGGCCGCTACGCCCGCATCGTCGCCCACTTCCGGCGCGACGACCTGGACAGGGCGCTCGACGGCATCGACGCCCTGATCGCGGCGCACCCGGAGGATCCCTGGTTCCACGAGCTCAAGGGGCAGATGCTGTTCGAGACGGGCAACCTGGAACGCGCCGCCGAGGCCTACGCACGCGCCGCCGAGCTGGCCCCCCGGTCGGGGCTTTTGCACCTGGGCCTGGCGCGCGCCCTCGTCGAAAAGGGCGGCGACAAGCGGCTGGACCGGGCCGTCACCCACCTGGAAGCGGCCATCGACCACGGCGAGCGCCGCAATGCCTTCGTCTGGCGACAGCTCGCCATCGCCCGCGGCCGGCTGGACCGCATGGGCGCCGCCGCCCGCGCCATGGCCGAGGCGGCCCTGCTGCGCGGCGATCTCGGCATGGCGAAGCGGCAGGTGGAAAAGGCGGCCCGGAAGACGCCGGAAAGCGGCCCCGCCCGCCAGCACCTGGAAGACCTGCGCCATCGCGTCAAGCGGGCGCGCCGGGAGAAGGACGGGGGATGATCCCGCCCCTTGCCTCCCGGCGCCGCCCCGCGCCATCCTGCCCACGCTGCGCGACCACCACGGTAAAGGGACCGAGCCCATGCGTACCCTGCTCTCCGGCCTTCTGATCGCCGTCACGCTCGTTGCCGGGACGGCCGCGCCCGCCGGCGCCGCCCAGCCCTTCACCCCGGCCGAGGAAAAGGCGGTCGAAGAGATCGTCCAGGACTATCTGGTGGAGAACCCGGAAGTCATCGGCAAGGCCATCCGGGCCCTGCGCGACAAGCGCGAGAAGGCGCGTCGGGCCAAGGCGAAAGAGGCCCTCGCCGCCCATCGCGACAAGCTGCTCAACGCGCATCCGGTGGCCGGCAACCCGGACGGCGACGTGGCCGTGGTGGAGTTCTTCGACTACCAGTGCGGCTACTGCAAATCCGCTTTCCCGGGGGTCCGCAAGACGGTGCGCCGGGACGGCGACGTGCGCTGGGTGCTCATCGACTTCCCCATCCTGGGGCCGGTGTCGCGTTACGCGGCGAAGGCCGCCCTGGCGGCGCGCGAGCAGGACAAGTACTTCGCCCTGCACCAGGCGCTCATGGAGCACGAAGGGAAGCTGTCGAAGGACGCCGTCATGGCCGAGGCCGAGGCCGTGGGCCTGGACGTCGAGCAACTCAAGCAGGATATGCAGGCCGACAGCATCCAGCGCACCATCGACAGCAACCTGGAATTGGCCAAGGCCCTGGACGTCACCGGCACGCCCGCTTTCGTGGTGGGCGACACCGTGGCGCCCGGGGCGGTCAAGCCCAAGGCCCTGAAAAAGATGATCGCCCGGGCCCGCGAGAACAAACAGGAGCAGTAAGGCCATGATTCAGCGCATCGGCGCCCTCGCCGCCGCGGTCGCCGTGGCCCTCGCCACGCCGGCGGCGGCCGGCCCCGCCCAGGGCAACGGCGGCAAGGACGCGTCGGACAAGCCGTTCGACGCCGAGGCCCTGGTGGAACAGGGCAGCATCGCCGCGCCGGGCCGGGTGGAATCCCTGGCCGCCGGCATGTTCGACGGCCGCGTGGTGAACACGGAGCTCATCGCCGTGGGCAAGGAACACGTGCGCCGGCCCCTGCCGGCGTGGGCCGTCACCCTGCGCAAGCCCGATGGCTCCTACGTGACCATTGAGTACAACGCCGCCACCCTGCGCATCCTCAACATCAATCACGACGTTCCCGTCCATGATCCGGCAGAGAACGGCCGCCGCGACGGTCCTGGCGGCGGTCCTGGCAGCCGCGCTGATTCCGCCCGCCCTGGCCGGTAGCCTGGAACACCGCCTGCCGGGCGCCCGCCTCACGATCCACACCACGCGGGCGGACGGCGTGTGCCGCGCCCGCTTCCACCTCGCGGGCCGTGGCCGCTACAAGATATCCCCCGGCTACGACCTCCGCGTCGCCCCGGCGAAGGCGGACGGCACCGCGTGGCGCGGCACCCTGCCCCGGCGCATCGCCGTGGAACGGAGCTGGTGGGGCTTCGGCCCGCCGCGCGCCCGCTGGACCCTCTCCTGTCCCGCCTTCCCCGCGGACGATCCGCCCGCCGTGCGACTCGATTACGCCTACTGCGTCACCGGCCGGCGCTGCCATTTCGCCGAGAAGACGGTCCGCCTCCCCGCGCCCTGATTACCGCCATGCCCCCCGACGCCCGATAAAGGCGGGCACCCGGATGGTACATGGCCTTTTGCGGACGGCGTGTTGGCAAGCACAACCTTTTCGGATACAATGTCGGGCGAACAACAATAAAAAGTGATTTTGCTAAAAATCGAGGCAAGGGGAGGAGGACCATGCGTACCATCGTGACCGCCGCGGCCGTTGCCGCCGGGCTGATCGCCGGCGGCCTGGCGAACCCCGGGGACGCCGCCGCCAAGGACGTCACCTGGGCCACCATGAAGGACTGGTGGAGCGGCCGGGACAAGTCCGTGAAGGAAGTGGCGGGCGCCACCGCCGTGGACGCCAAGAAGGCCAAGAAGCTGTTCGACGAGGGCATCACCTTCGTCGATCCGCGCTCCGATTCCGACTGGCAGGCGGGCCGCATTCCGTGGGCCCAGCACCTGGAATTGCACAACGACTTCAACCAGAAGGCCCTCAAGAAGATCGTCAAGAAGGACGAGCCCGTGCTGTTCTACTGCAACGGTCCCGAGTGCTTCCGCAGCTCCAAGGCGGCGCGCGCCGCCGTCAAGATGGGCTGGGACAAGGTCTACTACTTCCGCGGCGGCTTCCCGGCCTGGAAGGCCGCCGGCTACCCCACCGAATAGCGCGGTGGGGCCATGCTGGTCCGGACACGGATCACGCTGGTGGGGCTGGCGGCCCTGGGCGTGGTGACGGTGGCCCTGGTGGGGGCCGGCGTCATGCGCGACCGGGCCGCCACCCATCGGCTGGAGGAGGCGGCGCTCACCGGCGCCGCCGCCCTCTGGGCCAAGACCCTCAACGGCAAACTGGAGGCCATCGAGACCGGCGCCTCGACCCTGACACGCAATCGCGGAGCCCTGCGCGCCGTGCAGCAGGGCGACGAGGACGCCCTGCGCAGCACGGCGGAGGGCACCTATAACCGCATGAGTCAGGCCGGCACCCTGGACCGCCTCACCATCACCACCACCGACATGGCCACGCTCTTCACGGCCCCCGAAGAGGCCCCGGAGAAGGTGGACAGCGCGCTGCTCGGAAAGGCCATGAAGACGGGCAAGGTGCAGGCGGGCCTGGAACAGGCGGCGGACGGCCGCTTCGTCGCCCGCGTCGCCCTGCCGCTGTTCGTCCGGGGCGATCCCGTGGGCGGCGCCCTCATGGGCAGCACCCTCAAGGGCCCCGCCGAGGGCATCAAGAAGCACACCGACCGCTCGGTGTTCTTCATCCACGACGACGGCACCCTGGACACGGCCACCGACCCCGCGCTTTTCAAGGCCCTGGCCCCCGCCCTGCCCGCCGGTCACCAGGGGGCCGTGCGGCAGAGCACGGCACAGGACAGGACGTGGCGGGTGACCCTCTACCCCGTCGCCGACGCCGCCGGAAACGAAATGGGGTACCTGGGCATGGCCCGCGACGTCACGGACCAGGCGGCCACCGCCACGCGGCTCGCCTGGATCACGGCGGCGCTTGTCGTTGTCCCCATCGTCGTCGCCGTGGGCGGCCTGTGGTGGATGCTGCGCCGCGCCTTCGCCCCGCTCACGGAGGCCGTCGCCGCCCTGGACGCCCTGTCCCAGGGGGACACCACCGTGGAACTGCACTACCACGGCAAGGACGAGGTGGGGAACGTCGCCAACGCCGTGGAGGTGTTCAAGGAACGCACGCGCGAAATGCGGCGCATGGAGGAAGAACAGGCGGAAGAACGCCGCAAGGCCGAGGAACGGGAAGCCGCCCGCCGCGAGGAAATGGCCGGCACCCTGGAATCCAGCGTGGGCGAGGTGGTGGGCGGCCTCTCCGAGGCCGCCGAAGACCTCCAGAGCACGGCCCAGGCCATGGCGGACGGCTCGGGGAACGCCGCCGAACGGGCGGGCACCGCCGCCCGGGCGGCGCAGAGCGCCGCCGAGGACGTCTCCACGGCGGCCTCCTCGGCCGAGGAGCTGTCCTCCTCCATCCAGGAGATCAGCCGGCAGGTGCAGCAGTCCACGGAGATCGCCAACAACGCCGCCACCAAGGCCGACGAGACCAACCAGCAGGTGGAGGGCCTGGCCGGCTCCGCCGAGCAGATCGGCGAGGTGGTGAGCCTCATCAAGGACATCGCCGACCAGACCAACCTGCTGGCGCTGAACGCCACCATCGAGGCGGCCCGGGCCGGCGAGGCCGGCAAGGGCTTCGCCGTGGTGGCCAACGAGGTGAAGAACCTGGCCAACCAGACCACCAAGGCCACGGACGACATTTCCAGCCAGATCCAGGGCGTCCAGAACGAGACCCGCTCGGCGGTGAACGCCATCCGGGACATCGGCCGGGTCATTCAGCAGGTGCAGGAGATCACCTCGTCCATCGCCTCGGCGGTGGAGGAGCAGAACGCCGCCACCTCGGAGATCGCCCGCAGCGTGGAAAGCGCCGCCGAGGGGGCGCGCAGCGCCGCCGACAACATGGAGAACGTGCAGGAGGCCGCCCAGGACACGGGCGAGCGGGCCGGCCACATCCTGGAATCCGCCGGCGCCGTCTCCGACAGGGCGGAATCCATCAAGTCGGAGGTGGATCGTTTCCTCGGCGAGATCCGGGGCGGTCGGGAATCCGCCTGACCGCCCCTTCCGGGCGCCTTCCGGCGGCCGCCCCGGCCCCGGGCGGCCGCCCGCCCGGGCAGAACGACCGCGGGACAACGGGAACGGGGCCGTTTCCGGCTGAACCGACACCGGGAGGGAGGCTCCTCATGCGCCTCGCCGCGCTCGCCCTGGCCGGCCTCGTGCTCCTGCCCGGCGCCGCGCGGGCGCTGGAGACGGTGACCCTCGCCGTGAGCGGCGGTCCCCAGGGCGAAGTGGCGCCCTGCGCCTGCTCGGCGGGCGGCGACACGGGCGGCATCGCACGGCGCGCCACCGCCCTCGCCCGCCTGCGCCGGCAGGCCCCCGGTGTCCTTCACGTCTCCACGGGCGACCTGTTCGATCCCGCCGTGCCGGGGCATCGCCTGCGCTCACGCGCCATCCGGCGTGGTCTGGCCCGCCTCGGCCTCGACGGCGTCGCCCTGGGGCCGGGCGACACGGCCTACGGCCTGGCGCCCCTGCGCCGGGACGCCCTGCCCTGGCTCGCCGGCAACGCCGGCGGCACGGGCCTGCCCGCCGTGCGTCACACGCGCGTCAACGGCGTGCCGGTGATGCTCGGGGCCTGGTACCCGCCGGGCGCCGACACGGCCCGCGACCGTGTGCGCGCCGGCCCGGCGACGCCCGTGCTGGCCGCCCTGCGTGCCGCCGACGCCCGGGGCGCGCTCACCGTGCTCCTGACGAGCGCGGCGCCGGAGCGGGCACGGGCCGCCCTCCACCTCGCCGGCATCGACGTGCTGGCCGCCGGCCGCGCCGGGCCCAGGCCGGCGCCCACGCGCGTCCGGGACGGCACCCTGGTGGTCCATCCCGCCGAACGCGGCATGCGGCTGGTGCGGCTGACCGTCGAGGTGAACGCGCGCGGCGAGGTGGCCCTGTGGCGGCACCAGACGGTCCCGCTGCGCGCCGGCGTGCCCGATTTCGGCCCCCTGGACGCCTGGCAGGCAGCCTATGCCGAGGCACGGCGGGCGGACTACCGCGCCCGGGTCGCCCGGCGCGAACGGGCGCGGGCGGGCGAGACGCCCTATGTCGGGGCCGACGGCTGCCGCGCCTGCCACGGTCCCGCCCACGCCGCCTGGCGCAGGAGCGACCACGCCGATGCGCGGGCCGACCTGACGGCGCGCGGCAAGGCCGCCGACCCCGGCTGCCTGCGCTGTCACGTCGTCGGCTGGGGCGGGCCCGGCGGCTACATGGACCCCTACCTGACGCCCCACCTGGGCGGCGTGCAGTGCGAATCGTGCCACGGCCCGAGTCGCGAACACGTTGCGACCGGCGGTGTGATCCCGCCGCCCCGTCCCGGCGGAAGACGCTGCCGCGCCTGCCACACACCGGAGAACAGTCCCGGCTTCGACCGCGCCGCTTACGCCGCCCGGCTGCGGCACGACGCGGCAACGCTCGTTCCGTAACCCCGCGTCACACTTTCTTGGTTGGCGGGCGGGGTCGCCCGGCCCGGTATGATCATGGGTGCCGGATCCGACAAACGGATCGTCGGCTTCCCCATCCCGAGGAGGTGCATCATGCTGGGTGTGCGGGCGGGCCCGGCCCGACGCGCGGCGCTGCGCGCGGTCACGACGGACGCCGCGGGCGTGCTGGCGAAGGATCAACATTCCCGCCTCGTGCGGTCGTGGCTGGCGCCCGGCCCCATGGTTCTGGCGCTGGCGAGCTTCACGGCCCTGGCCGTTACCACCTTGACCGTGTGGCTGGCGGGCATGGTCACGAACCTGCCGGTCTCCCCCGTGGCCATCGGCTATATCCCCGTGGTGGTGGCGGGTTTTTTCGCCGGCCTGCCGGGCGGCCTGCTGGCGGCCCTGGGCGCCGGGCTGGCGGTGAACCCGTGGTTCCCCCTGGCGCCCGGTCCCGAGACCGGGCTGCCGCCCGACAGCCCGGCATGGCTGGCGCGGCTCGGCCTGTTCTGCCTGGCCGGCGGCGTGGTGGGCCTGCTGGCCGCCTTCCTGCGCCGGGGCATCATCCTCGCCCTGACATGCAACCAGTACGACACGGTGACGGGCCTGCCCACGCGGCAGCAGTTCGAGGCGGTGGTCGAGGCCGGAACGCGCTACAACGGCGGCAACACCGGCCTGCACGTGGTGGCCATCAACATGCTGCCGCGCATCAGCGCCGCTTTCGGGTCGGGCATGGCCGACGCCGCCATGGCCGGCGTGGCCCGGCGGCTGCAGCATCTCTCGGGGCCCCAGCGCATGATCTTCCGCATCGACCACAACACCTTCGGCGTGGCGGGCCCGGGCGGCGTCACGGTCGGCCGCATGCTGGCGCGCAGTCTGGCGAAGCCGGTGCACGTGGAGGGCATCCCCCTCTACCTGGAACCCTCCGTGGGCACGACGGTGGTCAAGCCGGAAAGCGATGCCGGAACGATGGTGCGCCACGCCCGGGCCGCGGCGGTGGCGGCCTACGAGCAGGGCCGCCGCCACCAGACCCTCGTCGGCGAGGACGAGGCGGGGCGCCGCGAGCGGCTGCATCGCCTGGGCGAGCTGAGCGACGCCATCGGCGACGCGCAGTTCTTCGTCGTCTACCAGCCCAAGATCTGCCTGCGCACGGGCCGGGTATGCGGGGCCGAGGCCCTGGTCCGCTGGCAGCATCCACGGGACGGCCTCGTCCCGCCGGGGAAGTTCATCCCGCTGGCGGAAGAGACGGCCCTCATGCCGGCCCTGACGGAACACATCCTGCTCCAGGTGGCGCCCACCGTGACGCGCTGGGCCCGGGACGGCGCGGTGGCGGGCGGCGCCCTGCCGGTGGCGGTGAACATCTCCGCCCGCGACCTCCAGGATCCCGAGCTGGTGGACCGCGTCCTGCGCATCCTGGCCGAGGCGGAAACGCCGCCCCACCTGTTGGAACTGGAGATCACGGAGAGCGTCGCCCTCCAGTCGGGCTCCATCAGCCGCGATGCCCTGGACCGCTTCCGCCAGGCGGGCCTGATGCTCGCCATCGACGACTACGGCACCGGGCATTCCGCCCTCAACCACTTGCGCACCGTCCCCGCCACCACGGTGAAGATCGACAAGGCCTTCGTCGGCAACTGTCCCAACGACACCCGTGACGCCGCCATCGTGCGCTCCAGCATCGCCCTCGCCCACGCCCTGGGCTTCCGGGTGGTGGCGGAGGGCGTGGAGGACGCGGCGGCCGCCGACCTGCTGCGCGACGCCGGCTGCGACATGGCGCAGGGCTTCCATTTCGGGCGTCCCATGTCGGAATCGGCCCTCGTGGCAATGACCCATGAGACCGCCGTGCCATGGAATGATCACAAAACCGCCACACCCGCGCCGCCCGCCGCACGGCACAATGGGACGCGTTCCGTATCAACCTGAGACCCGGGGGCAACCATGACCACCACCGCCGACGCCACCGCCAACCCGGCGCCGCTGGGCCTGACGGCCTTCGGCGTCACCACCGTGCTCTTGAACCTGGCGAACGTGGGGTTCTATCCGCTGGACGCCATGATCCTGGGCATGGGGATCTTCTACGGCGGGCTCGCCCAGGTGCTCGCCGGCATCATGGAGTGGCGCAAGGGCAACACCTTCGGCACCACCGCCTTCACCTCCTACGGCCTGTTCTGGCTGAGCTTTGCCGGCATCCTGATCCTGTCGGAGGCGGGCCTGGCGAAGGCGCCGGGGCCCGGCGCCATGTTCGCCTATCTGCTGCTGTGGGGCATCTTCACGGCGGTTCTCTTCGTCGCCACCCTGCGCCTCAACCGGGCGCTGCAGGTGGTGTTCGCCACGCTGGTCATCCTGTTCGTGCTGCTCGCCGTGGGCGACCTGACGGGCAGCGGCGTCATCAAGATCATCGGCGGCATCGACGGCATCATCTGCGGCGCGTCCGCCGTCTATGCCGGGCTGGCGCCCATGCTCAACGAGGTCTACGGCCGCACCGTTCTGCCCGTGGGTCCCGTCAAGGCGGCCTGATCGTCAGCCTTCCGGCCAGCCGAAACGGCGACACAGGGCGGCCGGCACGCCGGCCGCCCACCGTGCCGCCAGCCCGGCCGGGAGGGTGGTGCGCCACGCGTCACCGGCGCTCGCATGATAATGGTCCCCGCTGTGGGGGGCCAGGGTGGCCTTCAGGCGGCAGGAAGCGCCGGCAAAGGCCAGCATGGCATTGATGGCGTCCCGTGGCGCGGCGCGCATGGCCTCGAACGCGGTCACGTGCACGCGGAACCGGGGGTCCGCATCGGCCACCGTCAGCCAGTCCGTCAGCCACCGCACCAGGACGGGCAGCCAGTGGTCGCCGAACCACGCGGCCTTGTCGGCAAAGGACAGACTTTCCCAGGCCTCGGGGAACGGCAGGGGCGGCGCCACGCGCAGGAACGTGCGCATGTCGTCGTTGGCGGTCGCCAGTTGATTCAGCCGCGACAGGGTCGCCTGCCGGGGGTCGCGCACCACAAGGCACAGGCGCGTGATCCCGGCTTCCGCCAGCGCATCCAGGTTGGCCGCCACAGGGGCCGTATGGTCCGTGCTCATCAGGCCGCCGGCCGCCTGCGTCCGCAGGCGCGCCGGGATCAGGCGCACGTCGGGAAACATGCCGCACCCGGTGGGCACGGGGCGATGGCGGTAGACGAGCGCCAGGTTGTTGCCCAGGAACTGGGTGCCCGAGCGGGGCATGGTGACCACCGGCAGGCCGGGCAGACCCCGCCCGCGCGCCTGTTCCGCCGCCGTCGTCACCCATTCGGAATCGGGCAACAGGCCGGCGGCCGCGGCGGCGTCCCACAGACCCACCAGGGCTTCCGTGCGCCGGCCGTGCACCAGGGCCGCCTCGCACAGCGGGTCTCCCGGCTCCAGGGCGCCCCGCCGGTCATACAGGGTCTCCAGAAGCACCAGCCCGCGGCGCGGGGCCACATGGCGCGCCAGGTAGCGGCCCACGGCCACGGCCGCCGGCGGCGGCGTCTCGGGGTCGAGGGCCACCCGTTCCAGGCCGGCGGCCATGCCGGCCCGGTCCGGCGCGGCCAGGGCCCGGGCCAGGGCGGCCAGGGTTTCCCGGTCCGTCTCTTCGGGCGGCAGCCGGTGCCCATGCAACAGCCGCAGGTAGGGCCTTTCCCGCGCTTCGGCCGCCATGCCCTAATCCCCGTGGGGCCACAGGGCGGCGTCGAACACCCCCGCCCCGGCCAGCCAGTGCTCGGCGGTGCCGTGCGGATCGCGCACGGCCACCGCCGCCGCCGGCTCCAGGGCCAGGCGGCTGCACGCCACGCCGCGCTCCTGGAAGACGGCCGCCAGGCCCATCTGGACGCTGGTGTAGACCACCTTGGACAGGGTGAGGAACGGGCTCGCCAGCGTGCCGTCCTGAAGCGCCGGATAGACCGTGTAGGGTTCCTCGAACAGGCGTTGGCAGAAGCCGGCGTCCGTGGAATGGACGGCGCGGCACTGCAGCGGGCGCACGGGATAGACGCCGCACGCCCCGTCATCCTGCAGGAAGGCGCAGGGCAGACGGTCGGCGAAGCGCGCCGCCGTGTCCAGTCCCGCCGCCCGGCGGGCATGGCCGTCCAGCCGCTCGCCCAGGGCGGCGCAGGCATGGCCGTCCCGCTCGCGGGCCAGCCATGCCGCCAGCACCAGCGCCTCCGGCGGCGTTACCACCGCGGGCTGATGGCAGCACCAGGAACAGCCCTTGTCGCAGTCATAGGCCGGCGCTTCCGCTTCCGCCTCGTGCCACACGGCGTCCGCCAGGTCCGCCGCCTTGCGGGCGGCGGCCAGCACCCCCACGGGCGTCTCCCGCTCGGGGATGTAGGCGGCCAGGATGGCGTCGTAGGCATCCTGCAACAGGTCCTGGTTGACGAGGGTTCCCCGGGCGCTTTCGGGATCGGCATACAGGCCGGTGGTCATGGTGCGCGGCTCCGGCAAGACAGTTTCGGCGATCATGGTACGGCGAGGCGGACCCCGGGGACAAGCGGGCCCCCTACCAGGACATTCCCCACCTACTTGGCGCGTACAATCCATGCGTTTTGTTGTCGTCCTTCGAGGCTCTTTTCAGGGAAAAGAGCACCTCAGGACGACGATCATACGGCGAATATGTCATCATAATCGTCATCTTGAGGTGCTCCGCCCAAGGCGGAGCCTCGAAAGATGGCGCCACCCGACGGGCGTTCGAGAAAACATGGGGAATGTCCTGGGCCCCCTACCCGTCCGGCCATCGCTGGCGGATCGCCGCCGCCACCTCGGCCGCCGGGTTGAGGGGCGGATGGCCCACGGGCGCCCAGTGGTCCGGCAGGGGGGTGGCATAGCCCCCGTCGTACAGCGCCCGGTGCAGGCGGGCATTCTTGGCGGTGACGAGGCCCTCCGGGGCGAAGATGTGCACCGCCCCGGGGGCGGCGCACGCCTCCGTGCACATGCCCATGCTCTCGCCCGTCACCACGATGGCATCGGCCAGGGCCAGGAAGCCCGGGTACGGGTTGGTCCCGCCCGCGTGCCAGGCGTAGAACACGCCCGGCCGGCCGGCGGTGGCCCGCCGCAGCCGTTCCTCGGCGTCCGCGGGCGTGCGCCGGCTGGTGGAGACGAGCAGGCTGCCCCCCGTGGAGTCGGCCAGGGCCGCCAGCCGCGCCCCCAGGGTCTCGGCCATGGCCGGCGTGAAGCGCCGCCGTTTCGTGCTGCCCCCCACCAGGGCGGCGATCCACGGCCCGGGCAGGCCGTCGAAGGCGGGGCGCCATTCCGCCGCCGCCCCGGCCAGGCGCTCCGGCGTCCAGCGGTGCGGCGCCCCCGTCACCCGCAGCACGGGCGCGTTGGTGCGCACGGGGCGGTCGTGCTCGGGCAGCACCAGGAGGTCCACGGCCCGCCGCGCCTCCGGGCCCGGGTCCATGAGCTGGACGTGGCGCGTTCCCGCCTGGGCGCGCAGCCAGCGCCCCGCTGGCGCGGCGCGCCGGCCGGCCGTGATGACCAGCGCCGGATAGGGCGGCACCAGGGTCGCCACCGTGGCCGGCGTCAGGCCGAGGAGGCTCGCCCCGCGCAGCCAGTCGGGCAGGCGCGCCGCCCGCGTGTAGGCCAGGGGCACGTCGCGGAAGGGCCGCCCCAGGGCCTCGGCCACGCCCAGCACCTGGGCGTTGTTGCCCGGCCGGTCGTCCGTCAGGGCCCACACGGTGGCGTCGGCCGCGTTCACGGCGCCAGGTCCTCCAGCCGGGTGTCCACGGAGAGGGTCTCGCGCGGCAGCCTGAGGTGCACCAGGGCGGGGGCGGCCGTCGCCAGCGCCTCGCGCATGGCGGTCATCAGGCCGCCCGGCGCGTCCACCGTCCAGGCCGCGGCGCCGTGGGCGCGGGCCAGGGCGGCGAAGTCCGGGCTGGTGAGGCCGGTGGCCACGGCGCGGCCGGGATAGAGGCTTTCCTGGTGCAACCGGATGGTGCCGTACTGGGCGTTGTCCACCACGACGAAGACCACGGCGGCGTTCTCCTGCACCGCCGTAGCCAGCTCGCCGTCGTTCATGAGGAAGCCGCCGTCGCCGCAGAAGGCGATCACGGGCCGCCCCGGGGTCTCCAGGGCGGCGGCGATGCCGGCCGGCGCGCCGTAGCCCATGGCGCCGCTCACCGGCGCCAGGAAGCGCCGCGCGGGGGCGGGGCCGCCGAGGGTCAGGTAGCGTTGCGGCCAGCCGGCGAAATTGCCGGCGTCCACGGCCACCACGGCATCCGCCGGCAGCTCGGCGTCCAGCGTCCGCATGGCGCGGGCCAGGGCACGCGACGCCCCCTCGGGCGCCTTCTCCGGATCGGCGAAGGTCTCGTAATCGGCGCGCGCGTCGTGCCGCGCCGCCGCGCGCGCCGACGGCACCACGGCGGGCAGGGCCGCCGCCGCCTCGGCGAAGGGCGCGGGATCGGCCTGGACGGCCAGGCCCGGCCGGTGGGTGGCCCCCAGAGTTTCCGCCACCGGATGAACGTGCGCCAGGTGCGGGGCGTCGCCCGGCGGGCCGGGCACCGTGTGGTCCTGGGTGGTGACCGCCGCCAGGCGCGTCCCCACGGCGATGAGGGGATCGGCCGCCCGCGCCCGGCGCACCAGCGCCGGGTCGGCGGCCAGCCCCAGTTCGCCGGCGAAGCACGGATGCGCCGTGGGGAACAGGTCGTGCCGGCGGAAGCCCACGGCGACGGGGATGTCCTGGGCCGCGGCGAAATCGCGCACGGCGGCGCGCGCCGCGTCGTCCCAGCCGCCGCCCCCCAGCAGCAGCAGGGGGTCCGCCGCGTCGCGCAGGCGGTCGGCCAGGGCGGCCATGGCGCGCGGGTCGGGATGGGCCCGGACGGCGGGCACCGGGTCCGCCGGCACCGCGTCGGTGGGCGCCGCCAGGACATCGTGCGGCGCGGCCACCACCACCGGCCCGGGGCGGCCGCTCACGGCGGTGTGGAAGGCCCGCGCCACGGCCTCGGGCAGGCGGTCGGCGCGGTCCACCACCGTCACGGCCTTGGCCACGGCGCCGAACAGGGCCGCGGCGTCGATTTCCTGGAAGGCGCCGCGCCCCGTGTTGCCGGCGGGCGCCAGCCCGGCAAGGAGAACCAGCGGTGTGCTGTCCAGCAGGGCGCTGTGCACGGCGATGGCGGCATTGCACAGGCCCGGCCCGCGCGCCGCCACGGCGACGCCGGGGCGCCCCGTGAGGCGACCCGCCGCCTCCGCCATGAAGGCGGCGCCGCCCTCGTGCCGGCAGGGCACGGGACGCGGGCCCGTTCCGTCGGCCAGGGCGTCCAGGAGTGGCAGGACGCTCTCGCCGGGCACGCAGAACAGGCGCCGCGCGCCGTGGCGCGCCAGGGTTCCGGCGACGGCCTGTCCGCCCGTGCGCGCCACGCCGCCTCCGCTCAGTGGCTCATGAAGACGGGCCGGGTGGTGTAGCGCAGGACCTGCTGCGTGGCCCCGCCCAGCACCAGTTCGCGCAGGCGCGAGTGGCCGTAGGCGCCCATGACCACCATGTCGGCGTTCCTGTCGCCGGCCTGGGTCATGAGGGTGGAGCCCACGTCCACGTCGTCGCTGTGGATGTGCTCGGCCTCGGCGTTGACGCCGTGGCGCGCCAGGTGGCGGGCGATGTCGGCCCCCGGCAGTTCGCCGTAAATGCCGGCCGTGGGGTTGACGGCCAGCACCGTCACCTTTTCCGCCCGGGTCAGCAGGGGCATGGCGTCGTGCACGGCGCGCGCGCTTTCGCGGCTGGCGCTCCAGCCCACCAGGATGTGTTGGCCCAGGACGGGAAAGGTGCCGCTGTGCGGCAGCACCAGGACGGGCCGGCCGCCGTCCATGACCAGATGGTCGGGCACGGCGTAGTCGGCTTCCTCGGTGTCGGGGTTGGCCTGGCCCACCACGGTGAGGTCGGCGTAGCGGGCGTGCAGGCCCACCATCTCCACCATGCTGCCCTCGGTGTCGCGCCACTCATGGGGCACCTGGTAACGCTCGGCCACCTCGCGGAAGGTCTTTTCCGCCGCTTCCGCCGCCTCGCGGGCGCGGGCCATCTGGGCGTTCATGACCTCGCTGCCCAGCTGGGCCTGGACGAAGGGCGGGATGTGCGGCGGCGTGCGAACGAACAGCCCCGTCAGGTGGGCCTCCTGCGCCGCGGCGAGCCGCGCTGCCGCCATGGCGCGCGTCTCGATGTCGCCGCCGGGGTCCAGGTGCACCAGGATGTCCTTGTAGGCCATGAGTCTTCCTTTCGTTCTCGTGCCGCCGGAGCCCCGCCACTATACGCCACAGGACCGCCGACGCAAAAGGGCCGGGGCGCGCGGCCCCGGCCCAATGCGTCCCCGGGTGGGGTGGGCTCACCGTCGGGTGGGGCGGCGTGCCGTTACTCCGGCATGTCGCCCGTCACCCAGTAGTTCACGCGATCCTCGTTGTTGGCCATGTAATGGTCCACGGCCTCCGACACGGACGTCCGGTGCGCCCGCGCCATGGCGTTTTCCAGGTCGCGGAGCGGGATGTACATGCGGGCCAGCGTGATGCCGGCGTGCACGTTGTCCTGGTAGAAACCCTCGCGGACGACGGCGTGGATCCGCTCGGTCCTGCCCAGGACGTGCTGCGGGTCCTTCAGGAAGCGCAGGTCGTATTTGCCGAACATCCAGTGGGGCCGCCAGCCGGTGACCACCACCCACGCCTTGTTGGCGAAGGCGGTGTCCAGGGCGTCGGTCATGGCGTCGGCGGGCTGCGTCGCCACGGTGTAGTCGAGGTCATAGGTGCCGACGGCGTCCCTGGCCATGTCGGTCAGGCCGGCGCTCTCGCCGATCCCCTCGATGCGGCCGTTCAGCTTTTCGCGAACGGCGTCCTTGTCGAGATCGGCGATGGTCGCCACCTCGCTTTCCGGCACATACTCGGGAACGGCCAGGCCCAGGCTGGCGTGAATGTGGCTCGAGTCCTCCATGCCGTAGAGCATGCCCAGGTTGACGGTCTTGCCGCCCACCTCTTCCAGGTATTGGGCATGGGTGGCCGGCTGCCAGGACATGAGCATGCCGTCGATGGTGCCGTTGGCCACGGCCTCGTACTGCTTGTCGATGGGCTTTTCCACCAGCTCGACCTCGTAGTCCAGCCTGTCTTCCAGGACCCGTTCGGTCAGCCTGGTGATGAACTCGGCGTCGGACCAGTCGGTCCAGCCCAGGGTAATCTGATCCTTGGCGGCAGCGGGGCCGGCCGTCAGGCCGACGGCCATGGCGGCCGCCACGAAAAGCGGTTTGTTTTTGGAGAACATCGGGGTTTGCCCTCTCGGGTGGTCGTGACCGCGCCCCCTTTTGGCGGTGACCTGCCCGGGCCGCAGGCGGCCGGCCCGGGGCGTGCCGCCCCGGGCCGGTGCCATGCGGACGAATGCGTCCTACTTGGGCATGTCGCCCGTCACCCAGTAGTCGACGCGATCCTGATGGTTCTTGATGTAGCGGTCCACGGCCTTCTCGTAGGAGTTCTCCTGGGCGTAGGCCATGGCGCCCTCGAGCTCATCCATCGGGATGTACATGCGGGCCAGCATGATGCCGGCGTGCACGTTGTCCTGGTAGAAGCCCTCGCGCGCGATGGCGTGAATGCGCTCGGCCTTGCCCAGGCTGCCCTTCGGGTCCTCGAGGTAGCGGATGTCGAAGGCCTGGTTCATCCAGTGCGGCCGCCAGCCGGTGACGACGATCCACTCGTCACGCTGGATGGCGCGCTTCAGGGCCGCCGTCATGGCGGAGCCGGAGGCCTCCAGCAGGTTGTAGTCGAGGTTGTAGTCCTCGTTGACGGCCTTCTTGGACAGGCGCATCAGGCCGGCGCCCGGGTCGATGCCCTGGATCTCGCCGTCCAGCTTCTCGCGCACCTCGTCCTTCTTGAGGTCCGAGATGGAGTTCACCTTGTCCTTGGGCACGTAGGCCGGCACGGCCCAGCCGAGGGCGGCGTTGCCGTACAGCATGCCGAGGTTGATGGTGTCCGCCTCGGTCTTGTCCATGTAGTCGGCGTGCGTGCCCGGCAGCCAGGACATCAGCATGGCGTCGATGCTGCCGCCGGCGACACCCTGGTATTGCGGCGCGATGGACGTCTGCTTCAGCTCGACGTTGTAGTCCATGCGCTCTTCCAGGATCTTCTTCGCCAGCTTGGTGACGAACTCGGCATCGGACCACGGGGTCCAGCCGATGGTCATCTCCTTGTCGGCGGCCATGGCGGGGGCGGTGGCCATACCCACAGCCACCGCGGCCCCGGCGAGCAGACTGGTACACTTCTTGAACATGAAATCCTCCTCCCTCTACCAGTTCTGGTTACGCGTCCGCCCTCAGGCGGACGACGCTTCCTCCTGGTCGTGGCGGCGCCCCATCAGGGCGCGCACGGCGCGGGTGACGAGATCCTCACCGCGCTCGCGCTCGGACAGCCCGAAACTCTGGGTGATGCGGTCCAGAATGATGGCCAGGAACACGACGCCCAGGCCACCTTCGAAACCGAGTCCCACGTTCAGGCGCTGAATACCGGTAAGCACCGTGCTGCCCAGACCGCCGGCCCCGATCATGGAGGCGATAACCACCATGGAGAGCGCCAGCATGATGGTCTGGTTCACGCCCGCCATGACCGACGGCATGGCAAGCGGAAGCTGCACCTTGCGAAGAAGCTGGCCGTCCGTGCAGCCGAAGGCGATCCCCGCCTCCACGTTCTCCACGCTCACCTGGCGGATGCCCAGGTTCGTCAGGCGCACGATGGGCGGCATGGCGAACACCAGGGTGGCGATGGAGCCCGGCACCTTGCCCAGGCCGAAGAACATGGCCGCCGGAATGAGATAGACGAAGGGCGGCATGGTCTGCATGAGGTCCAGCACGGGCCGCAGCGTCGCCTGCAGCCAGTCGTTCTTGGACATGGCGATGCCGATGGGCATGCCGATGACGATGGCGATGGCGCTGGAGGCCACCACAACGGCCAGGGTGGAGACCGTCTCCTCCCACAGGTTCATGCCGATGATGAGGAACATGAACACGGCCACGGTGATGGCGAAGCGCCAGCTCACCCGCCACAGCCCCAGGACGACCAGCACCGCCGCCAGCAGCAGCGGCGGCATCGCCAGAAGCAGGCCCTCCAGGCCGTCGACGATGAAGCCGATGAAGCTGGAAATGCCGTCCAGGACCGGCACCCAGTTGGTGTTCACGTAATTAACGGCGTCAGCGATGTAATCGCCGATCTCGATGTTGTATTGGAAGTCAGCCATCGCCTTAACTCATCATGTCCAGTGTCTGGAGGATCGCCGTCTTGCTGATGGTGCCGAGATAGTGGTTGTTCTGGTCCACCACGACCACGTCCCAGCGGCTGTTGGCCACCGTGGTGAGCACGTCGGACAGCGGCGTATCCTTGTCGAGGACCTGCACGTCCGATTCCAGCGCATTGTCCAGGTTCGGCTCGGCCTTCTTGCTCTCCTCCAGCAGCGAGTTGACGGACGCCAGGCCGTGGAAGGTCTGGTTCTTGTCCACCACCACGGCGATGTCGCGGTCGTACTCGCGCACACGCTCCAGCGCCGAGGGCACGCCCGTTCCGGCGCGCTCGATGACCGTCACCTCCTGGCGCCGGGCAATGTCGCCGGCGTGGAACACCTGGGTCACGTCCACGTTGCGGAAGAAGGAGCGGACGTACTCGTTGGCCGGCTGCTGCACGATCTCGTCCGGCGTGCCCACCTGGACGATTCGGCCGCCCTCCATCATGGCGATGCGGTCGCCGATTCGCATGGCCTCGTCCAGGTCGTGGCTGATGAAGATCACCGTGCGCTGGTGCTGCTGCTGCAGGCGCAGGAGCTCGTCCTGCATCTCCGTGCGGATGAGCGGGTCGAGGGCCGAGAAGGCCTCGTCCATGAGCATGATGGTGGGGTCGGTGGCCAGGGCGCGGGCCAGGCCCACCCGCTGTTTCATGCCGCCGGAAAGCTCGTCGGGATAGGCGTTGGCGTAGGCCTTGAGGCCCACCGCCTCCAGCGCCTCCATGGCGTACCGGCGCTGGGTGGCCTTGTCGTCGCCGGACACCTCGCGCCCGAAGGCCGCGTTGTCCAGCACCGTCTTGTGCGGCATGAGGGCGAAGGACTGGAACACCATGGTCATGTCATGGCGGCGCATGTTGATGAGGTCCTTCTTGGACATCTTCGTGATGTCCTGGCCGTCCACCCAGATGCTGCCGTAGGTGGGCTCGATGAGCCGGTTCAGCATGCGCACCAGGGTGGACTTGCCCGAGCCCGAAAG
>CAJXLG010000001.1 GCA_913055885.1 uncultured Rhodospirillales bacterium | reverse complement strand
GGAGGCCCTGCTGATAGCCGGCCACTGCCGCCGCCGGCAGCAACAGCAGGCCCGCCAGCGAAAGGACGACGCGGCGCATGACGTTCCCCCCTCGGTCGGGCTCGCTTCCCCCAGTGTAGGCCACCGGGCCGGCGCCGCCCAAGCGGCGCGTGGCCCCGCGTCCTTACAGGAACATCATGCCGCCGTGGCGCGAGGCGTCATTCAGGAACGTGATCACGCCGCCGGCCTTCAGGGGAATATCACCGCGCAGGCTTTCGGGAGCGATGTTCAGGGCCTGGAGGCCCATTTCGCACACCATGGTGGTGACGCCCAGGCTCAGGCAGCCGGCCAGGAGGTCCTCGAAACCGGCGACGCCGCGCTGGGCGAAGCGGGCATCGAGGACGGCGGCGGGGCGGCCGTCCTCCGTGGGCAGGGCATGCCATCCGGGGCGGCCGTCACCGGCATCGGCCACCAGGGCCCGCGCGGCGCCCATGGTGAAGAAAAGGGTGGCGGGCCGCTCGCTGGCCTGGGCCCCGGACGCCAACACCAGGGCGTAGTGCACCCGCTCATAGGTGCCGGAGAAGACGATCAGGTTCAGGCGGTCGGGGGAGGCTTGCGGATCATCCGTGGTCATGATGGCCGAGGTCCGTATACGTTGGGGTGTCGCCGCAAAGCGGGCAGCCCGGGTCGCGCGGCAGCTTCAGGGTGCGGAAGGCCGTGCCCAGGCCATCGTAGATTAACAGACGCCCGGCCATGCTGTCGCCTGTATTGAGAAGCTCCTTGAGGACCTCGGTGGCCTGGAGGGTGCCCATGACCCCGGCGAGGGCCCCCAGGATGCCGGCCTCGGCGCACGACGGCACCTGGCCGGCGGGCGGCGGCGCCGGGTACAGGCAGCGGTAGCACGGCCGCTCGCGGCCGTCGGGGCGGAAGGTGGCGAGCTGGCCGTCGAACCGCACCACGGCGGCGGAGACCAGGGGCGTGCCCGTGAACCAGCAGGCGTCGTTCACCAGGAAGCGGGTGGCGAAATTGTCGCAGCCGTCGGCCACCAGGTCGTAGGCCCCCAGGAGCGTCCGGGCGTTGGCGGCGGTGAGGCGTTCCGGGTGGGGGCGGACGGTGATCTCCGGATTCAGGGCGCGGGCGTTGTCGGCGGCACTCTCCGCCTTGTTGCGGCCCACGGCGTCCGTGCGGTGGGCGATCTGGCGCTGCAGGTTGGTAAGCTCCAGGGTGTCGCCGTCCACCACGCCCACGGTGCCCACGCCGGCGGCGGCCAGGTAGAGGAGCACCGGCGACCCCAGGCCGCCGGCCCCCACCACCAGGACGCTGGACCGCCGCAGGCGGTCCTGGCCCTCGGCGCCCACCTCGGGCAGAAGGATGTGGCGGGAATAGCGCTGGATCTCGGCTTCGCTGAAGTCCACGGGCCTACTCCGTGTCGAACAACGGGGTGGAAAGGTAGCGCTCGGCGAAGGAGGGCAGGATGACCACGATGGTCTTCCCCTTCATGTCGGGGCGGGCGCCCACCTCCTGGGCGGCGGCGATGGCCGCCCCGGAGGAGATGCCCACGGGCAGGCCTTCCAGGCGTGCCGCCCGGCGGGCCGTGGCGAAGGCGGTCTCGTTGCCCACCTGAAGCACCTCGTCCACCTGGTCCCGGTCCAGGGTGTCGGGGACGAACCCGGCGCCGATGCCCTGGATCTTGTGCGGCCCCGGGTTGCCGCCCGACAGGACGGCGGAATCCTCCGGCTCCAGGCCCACCAGGCGCAGGCCGGGCCGGCGCGGGCGTAGGGCGCGCCCGATGCCCGTGATGGTGCCGCCGGTGCCGATGCCCGACACCACGCAATCCAGCTCGCCGCCCGTGTCGGCCCACAGCTCCTGCGCCGTGGTGCGGGCGTGGATCTCGGGGTTGGCGGGGTTCTTGAACTGCTGCGGCATGTAGGCGTCGGGCAGCTCCTGGACCAGCGCCTCGGCCCGGGCGACGGCCCCCTTCATGCCCTTGTCGGGCGGCGTCAGCTCCAGCTCGGCGCCCAGGAAGGTGAGCATCTTGCGCCGCTCCAGGGACATGCTCTCCGGCATGGTGAGGATGAGGCGATAGCCGCGCGCGGCGCAGACGAAGGCCAGGGCGATGCCCGTGTTGCCCGACGTGGGCTCCACCAGGGTGGTGCCCGGGCCGATGTGGCCCTTTTCCTCGGCGTCGGCGATCATGGCGTGGCCGATGCGGTCCTTCACCGAGGCCAGGGGATTGAAGAACTCGCACTTGCCGAGGAGGGTGGCCTCGATGCCCGCCGCCTCGGCCAGGCGCGGCAGGCGCACGAGGGGCGTGGCCCCCACGGTCTGGGTGATGCTGTCGTAGGTGGTGTTGCGGAAGGTGGCGCTGTCACCGGCGGCCATGGCGGCCTCCTTTCGGCTGGGCATGGGCGTCAAATGATGAAGTCCCCGGCGCCCTGGGTCTCGCTCTCGATCCCCTCGTTGCGGGCGCGGTGGCACAGGTCCTCGATGGTGACGGAATCCAGGCGATCCATGACCTCCTGGTGCAGGTCGCGCCACAAGGGCCGCACCACGCGGTGCCCCAGGGCGGACCCGGGCAGCTCCTCCAGGCCTTCCTCGGCGCGCTCGGTGCTCTGCACCACGCGCACCACGTCGCCCACCGTGATGCGCCGGCGCTCGCGGGCAAGGCGGTAGCCGCCGCGCGGCCCGCGCACCCCGACGAGCAGGCCGCTGCGCACCAGGTGCTGGAGCGTCTGCTCCAGATAGCGGCCGGGAATGGCCTGGCGCCGCGTGATCTCGCGGCTCTGCACCGGCTCGCCGCCGGCGTGGTAGGCGATGTCCAGGACCGCCTCGATGGCGAAGAGCAGCTTGCGGGACGGCACGAGCATGGCGGCCTACCCGGTGGAGCCGAATCCGCCGGCGCCGCGCACCGTCTGCGGCAGCTCGGCGTGTTCGTCCCACGCGATGCGGGTCACCGGCGCCACCACGAGCTGGGCCACGCGGTCGCCCCGGTTGAAGGTCACCGTCTCGCCGCCGGCATGGAACAGGACCACGCCGATCTCGCCGCGATAGTCGCCGTCGATGGTGCCCGGCGCGTTGAGGACGGTGATGCCGTGGCGGGTGGCGAGCCCGGAGCGCGGCCGCACCTGCGCCTCCAGCCCGGGCGGCAGGGCCACGGCGATGCCCGTGGGCAGCAGGGCGCGGCCGCCGGGCTCAAGCGCCAGGGGCTCGTTGATGGCCGCCATGAGGTCCATGCCGGCGCTCGACGGCGTGGCGTAGACGGGCAGGGGCAGGTCCTTGGCGTGGTCCAGCCGGACCACGGGCACGGTGGCGTCGTCGGTCATGGTGCCTCCAGGGCGCTGGCGATGCGGTGGGCGAGGGTGTCGGCCACGGCCGTCTTGGCATCGCGCGGCCAGGCTTCCGTGCCGTCGGCCGTGACGAGGTGGACCGTGTTGGCGGCGCCGCCGAAGGTCTCCGTGCCGGCGGAAACGTCGTTGGCCAGCAGCCAGTCGGCCCCCTTGCGGGCACGCTTGGCCACGGCGTTGTCCACCACCGACTCCGTCTCCGCGGCGAAGCCCACCACCAGACGCGGGCGGTGCGGGCCGGCGGCGGCCAGGGCGGACAGGACGTCCGGGGTCTCTTCCAGGCGCAGGGCGGGCGGCGCCCGGCCCGCGCCCTTCTTGAGCTTGCCGTCGTCCGCGTCGGCGACGCGCCAGTCGGCCACGGCGGCGGCGCACACGGCCACATCCACCGGCAATCCCCCCAGGCAGGCGGCGTGCATTTCGTCGGCCGTGGTGACGGGGGTGACGCGCACGCCGGGCGGGTCGGGGATGGCGACCGGCCCGCGCACCAGATGCACGGTGGCCCCCAGCCGGGCCAGGGCGGCGGCGATGGCATGGCCCTGGCGGCCCGACGAGCGGTTGCCCAGGTAGCGCACGCCGTCCACGGGCTCCTGCGTGGGACCGCTGGTGACCAGGGCGGTGCGCCCGGCCAGCGGGCCGGCGGCGAAAAGCCCCTCGACGGCGGAAAGGATGGTTTCCGGCGCTTCCATGCGGCCGGGGCCCGTCTCGCCGCAGGCCAGGTCGCCCTCGGCCGGCCCCGCGCGATGAACGCCACGCGCTTCGAGTGTGGCCATGTTGGCCTGCATGGCGGAATGGGCCCACATGCCGGCGTTCATGGCGGGCGCGACGAGGACCGGGGCATCGGTGGCCAGGAGCAGCGTGGTGGCGAGGTCGTCGGCCAGGCCGTGCGCCATGCGGGCGAGCATGTCGGCGCTGGCGGGCGCCACCACCACGGCGTCGGCGGCGCGCGCCAGGTCGATGTGGGACATGGCGCTTTCCGCCTCGGCGTCGAACAGGGCCTGACGCACCGGCTCGCCCGCCACGGCGGCCAGGGGAAGGGGGGGGATGAAGCGCGCGCCGCCCTCGGTGAGGACGGGCGTGACGGCCGCCCCTTTGTCGCGCAGCCGCCGGATCAGGACGGGCGCCTTGTAGGCGGCCACGCCGCCGGTGACGATGAGCAGGATGCGGCGCCCGGTGAGCACGGCGTTGTCCTCCGGAAAGGCAGCGCTATTGGTGTTGAACGATATTATTTCCGGGTGACATGGTCAAGATAAATATTTTGTACATAGGAATTTTGTTGTTTTTGCTGCATCCCGTCGGCGACGGCCGTTGGTCCGCCTTGACGCCTTCCCGGAGGCGGGCCAGGATTATCCCTATCCAGGAAGGACGCAGCCGTGTCGTGGAGGCTGTTGGCGTGGCTTGGTTTCGGCTCAATACCGTACAGGCCCAACATGCGGCCAATTCCCTCAGGGCCCTGGGCCTTGGACAGCTCGCGGCGTACGGGTACGGGGCGTTTCAGACGGGCGAATGGTGGACGGCCATTTTGTCGATAGCCTTTTACGGCCTGGCGGAACTGTTCGCCCTGCGTCTTTTGAGCGATGTGGAGGAGGCCATATGAACACAACGGCCTATGTACTTTTGGGCTGCATCGGCGCCCTGATCCTGGCGGGCGGCGTCCTGGCGGAACTGAACCACCGGGCCCATCAGGCGGAGCGGCGGCGCAAAAACGGCGAGTAACCCCCTACACCTCGAAGGCCACCAGCACGGCCAGGACCGCCACCGCCGCCCACAGCAGCTTTACCGTCATGGGCGTGCGCCGGTGGGTGAGGGCGCGCACGGAATCGGGGTGCAGGGGCACGCCCTGATTCAGGCGGTCCGTGGTGTCCTCCAGCTTGGCCGCCAGGCGCGGCAGGCGCTCCAGGCTGTCGCGCGTCTCGGAAGCGGTCTCGCGCATGCGCGCCATGGGCCCCATGTTGTGGGCGATCCAGTCCTCGATCAGGGGGCGCGCCAGCTCCCACATGTTGACGTTCGGGTCCAGGCGGCGTCCCACGCCCTCCGTGAGCAGCATGCTCTTCTGCAACAGCAGGAGGTGGGGCTGCACCTCCATGCCGAAGGTCTCGGTGACGTGGAACAGGTGCCCCAGCAGCCGGGCAATGGAAATCTCGGCCAGGGGTTTGCCCAGGACGGGCTCGGCGATGGAGCGGCACGCCTGGGTGAAGGCGTCCACCGAGCGGTCGGCGGGAACGAAGCCGGCCTTGAAGTGCACTTCCGCCACCCGGCGGTAGTCGCGCTGCAGGAAGCCGATGAGCATGTCCGCCAGGTAGTGCCGGGTGCGGCTGTCCAGGCGGCCCATGATGCCGAAGTCCACGGCCAGCAGCGTGCCGTCCGGGCCGACGAAGAGGTTCCCCGGGTGCATGTCGGCGTGGAAGAAGCCGTCGCGGAAGACCATGGCAAAAAAGACGGCGGCCGCGTTGCGCACCACCACCTGCGGGTCGTGGCCGGCCTCCCTGAGCTGTTCCGCCTCGTCGATGGGGATGCCGCTGATGCGTTCCGTGGTGAGCACGCGCTGGCTGGTGCGCTGCCAGTCCACGTCGGGCACGCGGAACTCGGGGTTTTCCAGGAAGTTTTCCTGCATCTCCTGGGCCGCCGCCGCCTCGAAGCGCAGATCCATCTCCATGGTCACGGAGCGCTCGAAGGTGCGCACCGTCTCCACGGGCTTGAGGCGGCGGAAGGCCGGGGCGAAGTGCTCGATGAGCCCGGCCACCCAGTACATCAGGTCCAGGTCGCGGTGGATGGCCGATTCGGCGTTGGGGCGCAGCACCTTCACCGCCACGGGATGGCCCGCCGTGGTGACGGCGTAGTGCACCTGGGCGATGGAGGCGGCGGCCACCGGTTGATCGTCGAAGGCGTCGTACAGGGCCTCGACCGGCTTTTCCATCTCGTCGGCGATGATGCGCCGGGCCTCGCTGCTGGAAAAGGGCGGCAGGCGGTCCTGCAGCCCGGTGAGGTCGTCCGCCACGTCGTCGCCCACGAGGTCGGGGCGGATGGAGAGCGCCTGGCCCAGCTTGATGAACGAGGGCCCCAGGGCCTCCAGGGCGTCGGCCAGGCGCTCGCCCGGCCGGCCCGGCACGTTGCGCCGCGACACCAGCCGCGCCAGGAAGGCCGCGTTGCGCGCCACCGGCAGCTTTTCCATGAGGAAAAGGGCGTCGTACCGGGCCAGCGTCCGGGCGATGGTGAACAGCCGGGCCAGGTTCCGGGCGGCTCGGATCATGGGGACCTACAGGCGCCAGGCGGTGTGGATGGCGGCAATGCCGCCCGTGAGATTGCGCCAGGTCGGGCGGTCCAGCCCCGCCCGCGCCATGTGGCGCGCCAGCGTCTCCTGCTCGGGGAAGCGCCGGATGCTCTCCACCAGGTAGCGGTAGGCCTCGGCGTCGCCGGCCACCCACCGACCCAGGCGCGGCAGGACGGCCTCGGCGTAGCGGTCGTACAGCCGGTCCAGGAGCGGCAGCACCACGTGGCTGAATTCCAGGCACAGGAAGCGCCCGCCGGGGCGCAGCACCCGGCGCGCCTCCCGCAGGGCGTCGTCCATGCGGGTGACGTTGCGCAGCCCGAAAGCGATGGTGTAGGCATCCACGGAACCACTGGCGACGGGGAGCGCCTCGGCGTCGCCGCACGCCCACGCGATGCCCTCGACGCGCCCGGCGTCCAGGGCGCGGTCGCGGCCCACGCCCACCATGGCCTCGTTGACGTCGCACACCGTCACCCGGCCGCCGCCGCGGTCGCGGTAGCGGAAGGCGATGTCGCCCGTGCCGCCCGCCACGTCCAGGAGATGCATGCCGGGCCGCGGCGCCAGGTGGTCCATGAGGGCGTTCTTCCAAAGCCGGTGGACGCCGCCGCTCATGAGGTCGTTCATGAGGTCGTAGCGCTGCGCCACGCTGTCGAACACCTGGCGCACCAGGCCGGATTTGTCGGCTTCCGGCACCACGCGGTCGCCGAAGTGGGCGGTGCGGTCATCATCCGTCATGGGGACACCCTATCCGTAAGGCGGCCGTCACGCTACCGTCGCCGTGCATCGATTCGGAGCGCCGTCATGCCCGAACTGCCCGAGGTGGAGACCGTCCGGCGCGGCCTGGAACGTGCCCTGTGCGGCCGCCGCCTGACAAGCATCCTGGTGCGCCGCCCCGCCCTGCGCCATCCCCTGCCCGACGGCCTGGCCCACCGTCTGGCGGGCGCCACCGTGGCGGCCGTGGAGCGCCGCGGCAAGGTGCTGCTGGTGCGCCCGGCGTCGGGCCCGGTCCTGGTGGTGCACCTGGGGATGGCGGGGCGCTTCGTCCTCACCGGCCCCGACGAACCGGCGCCCGCGGGGCCGCACGACCACGTCGCCCTGGTCACCGCCGACGGCCCCGTGGCCACCTACCGCGACCCGCGCCGGTTCGGCTACATGGCCCTCGCCGCCCCGGATGCCCTGGCGGCGCACGCCGCCCTCAAGGGACTCGGCCCGGACCCCCTCCGGGACGGCGTGGACGGCCCCGCCCTGGCGCGCCGCCTGGCGGGCCGGCGCGGGCCCGTCAAGCCCGTGCTGCTGGACCAGGGCGTGGTGGCCGGCCTGGGCAACATCTACGCCTGCGAGATCCTGTACCGGGCGGGCCTGTCGCCCCGCCGGCGGGCCGGAACCATCGCCGGCCGGCGCGCCACGCGCCTGGCCGGGGCCCTGCACGCCGTGCTCACGGAGGCCGTGGCGGCCGGCGGCAGCTCCCTGCGCGACCACGCCACGCCCGACGGCGAGGTGGGCCTGTTCCAGCACGCCTTCGCCGTCTACGGCCGGGCGGGCGCGCCGTGCCCGGCCTGCCCCGGCTGTTCCGAAGGCGTGCGCCGGATTCGCCAGGCGGGGCGCAGCACCTTCTATTGTCCGCGCCGCCAGCGTTGATATAAGGGGACTCATGCGCCGCATCTTCCTGACGCTCGCGCTGGGGCTGCTGACAACGGGGGCCGCCGCCGGCGACCGGGCGTTCCTCTCGACGCTGGACGACGTGCCCCTGGCCCCCGGCCTGCGGGAAGTGACGGGGGCCGGGCTGCTCTTCGACACCCCCCAGGGCCGCATCGTGGAGGCCTATGCCGAGGAGCGCCGCGAGGGCGCCGTGGCGCGCAAGGCGGTGCGGCGTTTCTACCGCGACACCCTGCCTCAGCTTGGCTGGCGCCGCACGGGCCGGGCCCGCTACCGCCGCGAGGGCGAGGTGCTCAGGCTGGCCTTCCAGCACAAGGAAGCCACCCTCACCGTGCGCTTCACCGTGACGCCCGCCGATCCCGGGGCCGGGACGCCGGGGCGGCACGGCGATTCTTGACGATCGCCCGGGCGGGGACTATACACGTCGCTTTCAAGGCATGCATGCCGGACGCCCGCGCGGCGCCCGGCGACAGCGTTTGCGCGCGCAACAACCCGCGGAGCACAAAGGTCGAGGCAAGGGGTCCCATATGGCGCATACACCTTCCGCTAAGAAACGCGTTCGCCAGAACGAGCGCCGCCGCCAGATCAACCAGCGGCGCAAGAGTCGCATCCGCACCTTCGTCAAGAAGGTGGAGAAGGCGATCCGCCAGGGCGACCAGGAAGGCGCCCGGGCCGCCTTCCGTGACGCCCAGCCCGAGATCATGCGCGGCGTCAACAAGGGCGCGATTCACCGCAACAAGGCGCGGCGCAAGCTGTCGCGCCTGTCCCAGCGCATCAAGGCGCTCGGCTGACGCCGCCGGCGCCCGCCGGGTGCCGTCTACGACTTTTGGCGGATAGCCGCAGAGTCGCACCGATTCCGGGCCGCCCTCCCCGCGGGGAGGGCGGCCCATTTTCGCCGCATGTCAAAGTCTTGGCGGAAAAGTGACGGACGGGCCGGCAAGGCGCGCCGGTCAAGGAAAAAAAGCCCGGTGCAAAGGCCTCCTTCGTGTTGTCACGGCGCGGGGCAGGCGCTACAGTCCGATCCGCAGGCGCCGGAAAAAGTCCCAAAGAGGGAAAGGCCAGCACAAAGGGGGGTTGCCACTCACGACACCGAATCGCCGGCGCACTCGGGACTGCAAGCCGTGCCCTGAAAAAATTGTTTCGATTTGTTTTGGTTTTGTAAGTTTCGTTTTGTCATTTGCCCGTCACGCGCCGGATCAGGGGCAGATGCGGCCGGTGACAGGGGCAATCATCACCTGACGGAAACGACGGATCGTCGTAAAAACCGGTTTGCCGGCGCGTACGGGTAGTTGCCGGCAGGGGGAGGGTTCGCCGCTGATGGGAAAGGAAGTCATGACCGCAGCGGAAAGCGCGACTACCGACCTGGCGGCCCAGTGGCAACGTGTCCGGGCCCGCCTGCACAGTGAAGTGGGGGACGCCGCGTTTCGCAACTGGCTGAAGCCGGTGGTGCTCACGGACGTGGCCGACGGGCTGGTGCGTCTGGCCGTCCCCACGCCCTTCCTGCGGGATCGCGTGGAGGGCCACTACGCCGATCGCCTGCGCGCCCTGTGGACGGGCGAGAATCCCGAGGTCCGGGATGTCCAGGTGGAGGTGCGCGCGGACGCGCCGGGCGCCGGCATCGCCCCGGCGCCGGCGGACAACGACACCGGCGCGCCGGCGGCCGGTGGCGACCGCGACGGCGAATCGGAAACGGCCGGGGACGACGCCCTGGACCTGGGGGCCGCGCTCGACCCGCGCTTCACCTTCGACCGCTTTGTCGTGGGCAAGCCCAACGAATTCGCCTATGCCGCGGCGTGCCGCGTGGCCGAGGGCCACAACGCCGCCTTCAATCCCGTCTTCCTGTACGGCGGCGTGGGCCTGGGCAAGACCCACCTGATGCACGCCATCGCCTGGGACATCCGCGAGCGCGATCCGTCGCGGCAGGTGCTCTATCTGTCGGCCGAGAAGTTCATGTACCGCTTCGTGCGGGCGCTCCGGCAGCACGACACCATGGCCTTCAAGGAACAGTTCCGCTCCGTGGACGTGCTCATGGTGGACGACGTGCAGTTCATCAGCGGCAAGGAATCCACCCAGGAAGAGTTCTTCCACACCTTCAACGCCCTGGTGGACCAGGGGCGGCAGGTGGTCATCTCCGCCGACAAGTCGCCCAACGACCTGGAGGGCATGGAGGAGCGCCTGAAGTCGCGGCTGGGCTGCGGGCTGGTGGCCGACATCCACGCCACCACCTATGAGCTGCGCCTGGGCATCCTGGAATCCAAGGCGGAACAGCTCGGCGTCACCGTGCCGCGCCCGGTGATCGAGTTCCTGGCCCACCGCATCACCAACAACGTCCGCGAGCTGGAAGGGGCGCTCAACCGCGTGGCCGCCCACGCCCAGCTCGTCGGCCGCGACATCACCCTGGAGACCACCCAGGAGGTGCTGTCGGACATCCTGCGCGCCAACGACCGCCGCGTGACCATCGACGAGATCCAGAAAAAGGTGGCCGAGCACTTCCACGTGCGCGTGGCCGACATGGCCTCGGCGCGGCGGGCGCGTTCCGTGGCGCGGCCGCGGCAGGTGGCCATGTACCTGGCCAAGCACCTGACGCCGCGCTCCCTGCCGGAGATCGGGCGCAAGTTCGGCGGCCGCGACCACACCACCGTCATGCACGCCGTGCGCAAGGTGGAAAAGCTCCTGGAGACGGACCCGGCCCTGTCCGAGGACGTCACGCTCCTCAGGCGCATGCTGCAGAACTGATCCCGCGGGCGCGCGGGCGCGCGGTTCATCCTTGGGATTTCTACGCGCTTTGTTATAATGCCGTCCCCGTTTGCCGGCTTCGCGAATCGGGAGGCCGGCCCGGCCCGTCCCCGGTGACGGGGCGGCGGCGGGCGCCGGAAAGCCGCATCATTGCCAATCAGCCGGACGCACCATGAAGTTTGTCATCGAGCGGGCCACCCTGCTGAAATCCCTCGCCCACGTGCAGAGCGTCGTCGAGCGCCGCACCACCATTCCCATCCTGGGCAACGTCAAGCTCACCACCAAGGACGGCGGCGTGAGCCTGAACGCCACGGACATGGACCTGGACATCGCCGAGACGGTGCCCGCCGACGTCGCCGTGGAGGGCAGCACCACGGCGCCCGCCCACACCTTCTACGAGATCGTGCGCAAGCTGCCCGACGGCGCCCAGGTGGAGCTGGCCGCCGATCCCGACGCGGGCGAGCTGGTGCTCTCGGCGGGGCGCTCGCGCTTCACCCTGTCCACCCTGCCGGCCGGGGATTTCCCGGTGATGACGGGCGGCGAGATGCCCGTGCACTTCGAGCTGGCGGGCGGCGAGCTGCGCACCCTCATCGACCGCACCCGCTTCGCCATCTCCACCGAGGAGACGCGCTACTACCTTAACGGCATCTTCCTGCACACCACCACGCCGGACACCACCGCCGTGCTGCGCGCCGTGGCCACCGACGGCCACCGGCTGGCGCAGGTGGAGGTGCCCGCCCCGGAGGGCGCCGAGGGGCTGGAAGGGGTCATCATCCCGCGCAAGACGGTGAACGAGCTCAGGAAGCTCATCGACGAACTGGACGAGCCGGTGACCGTGGACCTGTCGGAGACCAAGGTGCGCTTCGCCTTCCAGGACGCCGTGCTCACCTCCAAGCTCATCGACGGCACCTTTCCCGAATACCAGCGGGTCATCCCCGACAACAACGACAAGGCCCTCAAGGTGGACCGCAAGGCGCTGGCCAGCGCCGTGGACCGGGTGTCGGCCATCTCGTCCGACAAGTCGCGCGCCATCAAGCTGGCCATGGAGCCCGGCAGCCTCACCCTTTCGGCGTCCAGCCCGGAACAGGGCAGCGCCAGCGAAAGCCTGGAAGCCGAGTTCGAGGGCCAGGGGCTGGAAATCGGGTTCAACACCAAATACCTGTTGGAAATCCTGCAACAGGTGGACGGGGACAACGCCCGGTTCGACCTGGCCGACGCCGGCGCGCCCACCATCGTGCGCGACGCCGCCGACATGGGCGCCCTCTATGTCCTGATGCCGATGCGGGTGTGACGGCCGATGGCACCAGCGGCGGGTTCGCCGTGACCCGCCTTTCCGTCACCGACTTCCGCTGCTTCCGGCACCTGCGACTGGAAGTGGCGCCGCGCCCCGTGGTGCTCACCGGCCCCAACGGGGCGGGCAAGACCAACCTGCTGGAGGCCGTGTCCCTCCTGACACCGGGACGCGGGCTGCGCCGGGCCCGCATGGCCGACATGGCGCGCCACGCCCCGGACGACGCGGCGGACGCCGCGCACGCCCGGGAGGCCGGCGACCGGCGCCCCTGGGGCGTGGCCGCCCGCGTCAGGGGGCCACCGGGCGCGGCGTGGAGGGCGGGCGCGAGCGCCGCGTGGTGCGCATCGACGGCCGGGCGGCGCACGGTCAGGCGGCGCTCGCCGGCGTCCTGCGGGCCGTGTGGCTGACGCCGGCCATGGACCGGCTGTTCATCGAGGGCGCGGACAACCGCCGCCGCTTCCTCGACCGGCTGGTCTTCGCCCTGGACCCGGAGCACGCCGGGCGGCTCGCCGCCTACGACCGGGCCCTGCGCGAACGGGCGCGGCTGTTGCGTCGCGGCGTGCGCGACGACGCCTGGCTGGCCGCCCTGGAGGCGACCATGGCGGGCTGGGCCGTGGCCGTGGCCGCCGCCCGGCGCGACGCCGCCGCCCGCCTGGACGCCGCGTGCGCCGACGGCGTGGGGCCCTTCCCCGGCGCCCGGCTGGCCGTCGCGGGCACCGTGGAGGCGTGGCTGGACGAGGCGGCGGCCGTGGACGTGGAGGAAAGGCTGGCCGCCCGGCTGCGCGGCGCGCGCGCCACCGACGCCGAGGCCGGCGGCGCCGTCGCGGGGCCGCACCGCAGCGACCTCCGGGCCTGGCACGCCGGGCGGGGCGTGCCGGCGGCGCAGGGTTCCACGGGCGAGCAGAAGGCCATGCTCATCGCCATCGTGCTCGCCCACGCGCGCCTGTTGGCCGACACGGCGGGCGGCGTGCCGCTGCTGCTTCTGGACGAGGTGGCGGCCCACCTGGACGCCGAGCGGCGCGAGGCCCTGTTCACCACCCTCGCCGGCCTGGGCACCCAGGCGTGGCTCACGGGGACGGACGCCGCCCTGTTCACCGGGCCGCCGGGCTGGGCGCAGCACTTCCGGGTGGCCGACGCCACCCTGTACCCGCTCGACGGAGCGCCGGACACCACAACGACGACCGGGAACGACGCATGACCCAGGAAGCCATCGATCCGCCGGCCGAACCGGACGCCGCCTACGGCGCGGACTCCATCAAGGTGTTGCGCGGGCTGGAGGCCGTGCGCAAACGGCCCGGCATGTACATCGGCGATACCGAGGACGGCTCCGGGCTCCACCACATGGTCTACGAGGTGGTGGACAACGCCATCGACGAGGCGCTCGCCGGCCACTGCGACCGCATCAGCGTCACGCTCAACGGCGACGGCTCGGTGAGCGTGGCCGACAACGGCCGCGGCGTGCCCGTGGAGCAGCACAAGGAGGAAGAGGTCTCCGCCGCCGAGGTCATCATGACCCAGCTCCACGCCGGCGGCAAGTTCGACCAGAACTCCTACAAGGTCTCGGGCGGCCTGCACGGCGTGGGCGTCTCCGTGGTCAACGCCCTGTCCGAGTGGCTGGAGCTCACGGTCTTCCGCGAGGGCAGCGAATACGCCGTGCGCTTCCGCGACGGCGAGCCGGAGGCGCCCCTCGCCGCCCGCGGCCCGTCCGGCGGCCGCACCGGCACCGTCATCACCTTCCGGCCCTCGCCCGAGGTCTTCACGGGCACGGACTTCGATTACGCCACCCTGGAGCACCGGCTGCGCGAGCTGGCCTTCCTCAACTCGGGCGTCACCATCGAGCTCACCGATGCCCGCCACCCCGAGGAGGAATCGGCCACCTTCCACTACGACGGCGGCATCGCCGCCTTCGTGCAGTGGCTGGACCGCTCCAAGAACGCCCTGCATCCGGAGCCCGTGAGCATGGCGGGCGAGCGCGACGGCGTGCAGGTGGAGGTGGCCCTGGAGTGGACGGACAGCTATCACGAGAACACCCTGTGCTTCACCAACAACATCCCCCAGCGCGACGGCGGCACCCACATGGCCGGGTTCCGGGGCGCGCTGACGCGAACCATCAACGCCTACGCCAACGAGGCGGGCACGGGGCGCAAGGACAAGGTCAGCCTCACCGGCGATGATGCCCGCGAGGGCCTCACCTGCGTGCTGTCGGTGAAGGTGCCGGACCCCAAGTTCTCCGCCCAGACCAAGGACAAGCTGGTCTCCTCCGAGGTAAGGCCCGTCGTCGAGAGCGTGGTGAGCGAGGGGCTGTCGCGCTGGCTGGAGGAGAATCCGCAGGAGGCCAAGAAGATCGTCAGCAAGGTGGCGGAAGCGGCCCAGGCCCGCGAGGCGGCGCGCAAGGCGCGCGAGCTGACGCGCCGCAAGGGGGCGCTGGACGTCGCCAGCCTGCCCGGCAAGCTGGCCGACTGCCAGGAGCGCGACCCGGGCCACGCCGAGCTTTTCATCGTCGAGGGCGATTCCGCCGGCGGCTCCGCCAAGCAGGGCCGCGACCGCGCCTGCCAGGCCATCCTGCCGCTCAAGGGCAAGATCCTCAACGTGGAGCGGGCGCGCTTCGACAAGATGCTCTCCTCGGCCGAGATCGGCACCCTCATCACGGCCCTGGGCACCGGCATCGGCCGCGAGGACTTCGACATCAGCAAGCTGCGCTACCACAAGATCATCATCATGACCGACGCGGACGTGGACGGCAGCCACATCCGCACCCTGCTCCTCACCTTCTTCTTCCGCCAGATGCCCGAGATCGTCGAGGCCGGGCACCTCTATATCGCGCAGCCGCCGCTGTACAAGGTGAAGCGCGGCCAGTCGGAGGTGTATCTCAAGGACGACCGTGAGCAGGAACACTACCTCATCGACAACGGCCTCAGGGATTCCCAGCTCATCCTGCACGACGGGGCCGTGGTCTCGGGCGAGGCGCTCCGGAACCTGGCGGAACGGGCGCGCGGCGTGCGCGACCTCCTGCAAACCCTGGCCCGCAAGGCCCCCCGGCACGTGGTGGAGCAGGCCGCCGTGGCCGGCGCCCTCAACCCGGAGATCCTGGACGATCCGGCGCGCGGCCGGGAAACCGCCACCTACGTGGCGCAGCGCCTGGACGCCCTGGAAAAGCCGGAGGAGCGCGGCTGGTCGGGCGACGTGCTGCCCGACGGCGGGCTGCACTTCCACCGCGTCCTGCGCGGCGTGACGGAACGCCACCGCCTCGACGGCCACCTGCTCCGGAGCGCCGAGGCCCGGCGGCTGGACGCCATGGCCGGCGAGCTGCAGGAGACCTACGGCCACCACGCCGCCTTCGTCACCAAGGACAGCCGGCGCACCGTCACCGGGCCCACGGACCTGTCCGAGGCCATCCTGGCGGCGGGCAAGCGCGGCCTGTCCATCCAGCGCTACAAGGGGCTCGGGGAGATGAACCCGGACCAGCTCTGGGAAACCACCCTGGACCCGGCGGCGCGCTCGCTCCTGCAGGTGCGGGTGAACCACGCCGACGAGGCGGAGAAGGTCTTCTCCACCCTCATGGGTGACGTGGTGGAGCCGCGCCGCGACTTCATCCAGAGCAACGCCCTGCGGGTGGACAACCTGGATGTCTGAAGTATTTTTCGTTCAAACGGGCGAAGCCCGTTTGAACGCGCGTTCAGTCGCCACGCGGGCTTTCGCCCCTGACCGGGGCGGCGCGCAGTCGCGCTCTTGTCGTCTTTCCCGATCCAATGCGATCGGAAAAGGCTCCGGGTCAGCCGCCGTCGCCGCCACCGCCGTCCGCGTCCGGACCGTCGGGCGGGTCCATGAGAGCGCGCACCTCGCCGCCCTCCAAACGCGGCCGTTCCTCGCCCTCGCGCAGCCGGTCCACGTCGTTCAGGTGGTCCTCCCACGTATCGAGGAACTCCGTGAGCGCCATCTGAACGCAGTCGCCGGGCGTGCGCTCCAGACGCTCGGCGACGCGCTCCAGGCGCTCGCGCAGCGTCCGCGGCAGGTCCAGGGTGAGGGACTCCGTGGCGTCGTTGGTCATGGCGGGCGGGTCCTTGCGCGAATGGGTCTCCCGCCCTGTATAGCCCAAAACCACGGGGCATGACCATGAGCGGCCGCAAGCGCCGTGCCCATCAGGGCCGTACCCATCAGAAAGGCCGCGGCGGCGGCAGTGGCGGGCGCCGCGGCAACCGGGGCGGCCGGCGGGCCGCCGCCGGAAAGGGCGCCCCGGCCGGCGGCGGGCGTTCCCGTCCCCGCCGCATCGTCGCGGGCGTGTTCAAGTGGGCCCTGACCCTCGGGGTCTGGGGGGTCGTCGCCCTCGTCCTGCTTACCGGCTATTACGCCCTTGACCTGCCCCGCATCGACACGGCCACCACGGCAACGCGCGCGCCCTCCGTGGTGCTGAAGGCCGCCGGCGGCGACTCCATCGCCGAGTACGGCGACCTCTACGGCGAACGGGTGTCGCTGGATGCCCTGCCCGACTACCTGCCCAGGGCGCTCCTGGCGACGGAGGACCGGCGCTTCTACAGCCACTTCGGCGTGGACCCCATCGGCCTGGCGCGCGCCCTCGTCGCCAATATCGAGGCGGGCCGCATCGTCCAGGGCGGCAGCACCATCACCCAGCAGCTCGCCAAGAACCTCTTCCTGTCACCGAAACAGACCCTGAAACGCAAGGTGCAGGAGCTTCTCCTCGCCTTCTGGCTGGAGGCCAAGTATTCCAAGGACAAGATCCTTCAGCTCTACCTGAACCGCATCTACATGGGCGCCGGCACCTACGGCGTGGAGGCGGCGGCGCAGAAATATTTCGGCAAGTCGGCGCGCAAGGTCACCCTGCGTCAGGCCGCCATCCTGGCCGGCCTGCCCAAGGCACCGTCGCGCTACAACCCCATCAACAGCCGCAAGCTGGCCAGGGAGCGCGCCGCCGTCGTGCTCGAAAACATGGTGGCCGTGGGCGCCATCACCGAAAAACAAAAGCGCCGCGCCCTGGCCGGGCGGGCCGTGGCCGTGAAGGACAGCGATTCCGGCCGCTATTTCGCCGACTGGGTGCTGGAGCACGTGGATTCCTACGTGGGCCGGCGGGCGCGCGACCTGGTGGTGGCCACCACCCTGGATACGGGGCTGCAAGGCGTGGCGCGCCGCCAGCTCAAAGGCCTGCTGCGCCGCCAGGGCGACAAGCGTGATGTGGGCCAGGGCGCCGTGGTGGTCATGGAACCCGACGGCGCCGTGCGCGCCCTGGTGGGCGGCCGTTCCTACGCCCGCAGCCCCTACAACCGCGCCACCCAGGCGCGGCGACAGCCGGGCTCCGCCTTCAAGCCCTTCGTCTACCTGGCCGGGCTGGAAGCGGGCCTGAAGCCGGGCAGCACCGTGCGCGACGCCCCCATCACCATCGACGGCTGGTCGCCACAGAACTTCTCCGGCGAGTACGCCGGGCCGGTGACCCTGCGCAACGGCCTGGTCCATTCGCGCAACACCGTGGCCGTGCGCGTCGGCCGCCGCGCCGGCTGGGAGACCGTGGCGGACACGGCGCGCCGCCTGGGTATCGACACCCACCTCGACGTGCACCCCAGTCTGGCCCTGGGCACGTCGGAGGTGACCCTGTTGGACCTCACGACCGCCTACGCCGCCTTCGCCTCCGGCGGCCGGGGCGCCTGGGCCCACGGCATCACGCGCATCCAGACCCCCGGCGGCAAGGTCCTGTACGACCGTTCCGGAAGCGGACCGGGCCGCGTGATCGAAAAGGGCCGGGCGCGGCGCATGAACCGCATGCTGCACGCCGTGGTGCAGCGGGGCACGGGGCACAACGCCGCCCTGCCGGGCCGGGCCGCCGCCGGCAAGACGGGCACCAGCCAGGAGTCGCGGGATGCCTGGTTCGTCGGCTTCACGGGCCACTATGTGGCCGGCGTGTGGCTGGGCAACGACGACGGCCATCCCACGGACGGCGTGGTGGGCGGCGGGCTCCCGGCGAAGCTGTGGAAGCGCATCATGACGGCGGCCCACAAGGGCCTGCCGCCCAGACCCATTCCGGGCGTGCGCGCCACACAACAGGCGGACGCGGCCGCGCCGGCCGACGAAGGCGACGGCGGGGACGGCCTGGTGGAACGCCTCATCCGGTCCCTGGGGGAGTAGGCGGGACGCGCGGGTCAGCCCGTGAGGCGCAAGGCCGCAAAGAGCACGCCGAGGGCGGCCACCAGGGCCGCGCCGCCACGCGCCATGAGCCGGGCCTCCAGGGCGGCCAGCTTGGTATCCATGTCCGCCTGGAGCGTCCGTTCCAGTTCCGTGATCCGGTCGTGCAGGGCCGCGTCACCGGCTTTCATCTCCTCGCGCAGCGCTGCGTCGCCCGCCTTCACCTCCTCGCGCAGCGCCGCGTCCCCCTCGCGCATCTCGGTGCGCAAGGAATCGACCTCCTCGCGCAGCGCTGCGTCGCCCGCCTTCACCTCTTCGCGCAGGGCCGCGTCCCCCCCGCGCACCTCGGTGCGCAGGGAATCGATCTCCTCGCGCAGCGCCGCGTCCCCCTCGCGCACCTCGGTGCGCAGGGAATCGATCTCCTCGCGCAGGGCCGCGTCCCCCTCGCGCATCTGGGTGCGCAGGGCCTCGATGTCCTGATGCAGGGATTCGACGTCCGCCCGGGTGGCGATCCGGCCTTCCAGCAGATGCTGCTGCTCCTCGGCGAGGGCCTCGGCCTGCTGGTCGGTAAAGCCGGCCTCCCGCAACCGCTTCGCACACGCCAGGCTGTCGAAAAGCAGATGCTCCGCCATGCCTCTTCCCTACCGCGAATCGGCCATCGCGGCAAGGCCCCGCCGCGCCACCGCGCGGTACAGGATGAAGGCGGCCACGGCCATGGCGGCGATGGTGGCCGTCATGGGTAGTGTCGTGCCGTCGTGCAGGTGGCCCACGGCGGCCCCCGCGAGGCCCCCGACGGTCATCTGGAGGAAGCCCAGAAGGGCCGAGGCCGCGCCGGCGATGGCGGGAAAGGGCGCCAGGGCCCCCGCCATGGCGTTGGGCAGGACGAACCCCGTGCCCAGGAAGAACAGGGCGAGCGGCCCCAGCACCGGCGCCACGCCGGGCACACCGTACCAGGCCAGCCCGGCGCCGACGACGCCGGCCGCCACCTGGAGGGCCGTGCCGGCGCGCAGCAGGTGGTCGTGGCCGATGCGCCCGCCCCAGCGGCCGGAACCGAACGTCCCCGCCACATAGCCGGCCACCACGGTGGCGAAACAGAAGCCGAAATTCTCCGGCGCCACGCCCAGGACATCGACGAAAACGAAGGAGGCCCCGGAGATGAAGGCAAAGAGGCCGCCGAAGGCGAAGGCGACACAAAGGGTGTGGCCCAGGTAGCCGGGATGGGCCAGCAGGGTCCTGTAGTTGGCGGCCATGCGTCCCGGATCGAGGGCGTCGGGATCCGTCGCCGTGTTGGTCTCCGGCAAGAGCGCCAGCGCCGCCACCAGGAGCGCCGTGCCGAAAAGCACCAGGGCGGCGAAATTGGCCTGCCAGCCGAACCAGGTGTGCAGCCAGCCGCCCAGGATGGGCGCCGCCAGGGGCGCCAGGGCCATGGCCGAACTCATGAAGGAAAGGGCGCGCGCCGCCCCCTTCGGATCGTACAGATCGCGCACCACGGCCCGCCCGACCACAGGCCCCGCGCATGCCCCAAGCGCCTGCACGAAACGGGCGCCGATGAGCGCCGGCATGCCGGGCGCCACCAGGCACGCCCCCGAGGCCGCCACGTAAAGCGTCAGGCCCCCCAGCAGCACCGGCCGGCGGCCGAAACGATCGGACAGCGGTCCGTGGATGAGCATGGCCAGGGCGAAGCCGGCCAGGAAGGCGGAGAGGGTGAGCTGCACCGCCCCCACGCTGGTGTCGAAGGCCTCGGTCATGCGGGGCAGGGACGGCAGGTAGAGGTCCGTGCTCACCGGCCCCACCGCCACCAGGCCCGTGAGGACCACCAGCAGGGCGGGACGCGGCGCCGCCCGGCCGCTCACGGCGCCGGCCCGTAGCGGTGCAGCTCGCGGCCGTGCTGGTTCAGCCACGCCCGCGCCGGTTCGGGGTCGCCGCCCAGGTCGCGCACCACCCGCCAGAAACGGGCACTGTGGTTGGGCTCGCGCAGGTGGGCCACCTCATGCACCACCACGTACTGGAAAACCCATTCCGGGGCCATAATGAGCCGCCAGCACAGGTTCAGGTTCCCCTTCGACGAGCAGCTTCCCCAGCGGCTTCGGGTGTCGCGGATGCTCACCCGGGCCACGTGCGCCCCCAGGCGGTCGGCCACCGCGTCGGCGCGGCGGCGGCCCTCGCGGCGCGCCTGCTCGCGCAGCCAGTCGGTGACGCGGCGCTGCACGTGCTCGGCCCGGCCCGCCACCGTGATGACGCCGTCGGCCGCCCACACCCCGCCGCGTGCCCCGGGGTCGTGCCGGATGGTGTGGGGCGTCCCCATGAAGGGCACCTCGGCCCCGTCGGCGAAGGGCACGCGCGGCGCCTGCCGCGCCAGGCACGACGCCGCCCAGCCCGTGTGGCGGCGGGCGAAACGCAGCCCCTCCGCCTCCGGCACCCCGGGCGGCAGGGTGAGCACCAGATGCTCGCCTCCCGCATCCAGACGCAGGGCGAGCCGGCGCGCCTGTTTGTGCCGCCGCACCACAAGCGGCACGCTGCGCCCGTTCACCGCCAGTTCGTGCTGCGTTGCCCGGGTGTTCATGGGGCCTCCGGGGCGAGGCGGGTGGCCGGGGCGCGGAAGCCGCCCGCATCCAGGCGCGCGCGCACCGTTTCGATCTCGTCACGGGTCAGCGGCCGCAACGGCGGGCGCACGCGCCGCCAGCCCGCATCCCACGAGGCATGGACCGCCGCCTCCTTGAGCGCGGCGGTCAGGGGCAGCCCCCGGAACACGTCGCGCAGGGCGTCCAGGCGGTTCTGCGCCGCGACCGCGGCCTCCGATTCCGGGGCGTCGCGCACGGCGGCGGAGAGGTCGCCGGCCACGGTGTTGAGGGCGGTGATGCTGCCCCCGCCGCCGGCACTCACCAGCCGCCGCAGGTGGCGGTCGCTGCCGCTGAAGACGCGCAGCCGGGGGAAGGCCCGGGTGAGCAGCCGCATGCCGTCCAGGTCGCCCGAGCTGTCCTTCAGGCCCCCGACGGTATCGGGATAGGTGGTGACCAGCCGCTCGATCAGGTCGTGCTCCAGGGCAAGGCCCGTGTGGTAGGGGAAATTGTACAGATAGAGCCACGCCCCGTCGTGGCCGACGCCCTCGATGATGCGGCTGTAAGCGGCGTACAGGCCTTCCGTATCGACGCCGGCATAATAATAGGGCGGCAGCACGACGGTTCCGGCGGCCCCCAGGGCCAGGGCGTGCCGCGACAGGCGCACCGTATCGGGCACGGCGGGGCAGCCGGTGGCGACGAGAAGCCGGTGGAAGGGCGCGCCGGCCGCCGCCAGCCCGTCGAGCACGCCCAGGCGTTCGTCCACGCTGAACGACGGCCCCTCGCCCGTGGTGCCGAGCACCAGGACGCCGTCCAGCCCCTGCGCCAGCAGGGCCGTGACGTGGGCCGCCAGGCCGGCGGCATCGGGCGCCAGGTCGGCGGCCAGGGGGGTGGGCGCGGCGGCGAGGACCGACGGCCGGGGGAGGCTCATGCGCCGCCCTCCCCGTCGTCGGGCGGCGGGAAATCGTCCACCGTCTCGTCCTCCGGCCAATCGACGATGTGGTCCTCCAGGTCGCCCGCCTCGTCCTCGCGCAGGGCCCGGCGCCGGCCGCCCGACCAGGCCGCGCGCAGGGTGGCGAGCAGGCCGGGCTCGGCCATGCCATGACCGCACACGGAGGCCCCGGCGCGGTGCACCGCCTGTTCGTCCCCCGCCACCAGGGGATGCCACCAGGGCAGCGGCTCGCCCCGCGCCAGCAGGCGGTAGGCGCAGGTGGGCGGCAGCCAGCGCAGCGTCGCCGCCTCGTCCGGGGTGAGCTGGACGCACTCCGGATTCACCGTGCCGCGCCGTTCGTACTCCGTGCACGTGCATGTGCGGACGTCGAGATAGCGGCACGCCACCTCGGTGTGCACGATGTGGCCCGTGTCCGCGTCCTCCAGCTTGTGCAGGCAGCACTTGCCGCAGCCGTCGCACACGGCCTCCCATTCCGCCTGCGTCATGTCGGCGAGCGGGGTGTCGCGCCAGAAGCCGGGGCGCAGCGGCGTGGTCATGAGCCCGCCCCCTGTTTCACGGTGGCGCGCAGGGCGGCGGCCATCTTTTTCGCCGCCATGCCGTGCGGGAACTGCCGGATGAAAGCGCCCTCCGGCCCCATGAGGTAGGTGAGGGCCGAATGGTCCATGAGGTAGGGCCCCTCCTCCCGCGGTACCTTCTCGTGGGTGACGTTGTAGGCCTCGGCGGCGCGGCGGACCTGTCGTTCCGTCCCCGTAAGGCCGATGAGGGCGGGGTGGAAGTGCTGCACGTATTCGGCCATCACCTTCCGGGTGTCGCGGGCCGGATCCACGGTGATGAAAACGGGGACGATGCGCGCCCGCACCGACGGATCCAGCCGGTCCAGGGCGCGGCTGATGATCCCCAGCGCCGTGGGGCACACGTCGGGGCAGTAGGTGTAGCCGAAATAGACCAGCTTGTACCGGCCGCGCCAGCGCGCCGGCGTCACCGTCTCGCCGGCGGTGTTCACCAGCTTGAAGGGGCCGCCGGGCGTGTCCCGCCCGCCACCGAAATGCCCCGGCGCGGCCACCAGGCGCAGGCCCACGCCCACCCCGATCACCGCGACAACCACGGCAACGCCGCCCAGGAGCTTGCGCCAACGGTTTGCGGTCACGGCACGATCCTCGCGATCAGGCAACCAACGTCCAGGCCATCCAGGTGAGGATGCCGGCGTTGAGCATCAACAGCACCGGGCCGCCCTGCGCCACCAGCGTGTTCCAGCGGCGGCCCGCGGCATGGCCCAGGAGGCCCACACCGAGGAGGCTGGGCACCGTGCCGGCGGCGAAGGCCAGCATGCCCAGCGCCCCCGCCAGCGCCCCGCCCGACGACGCGGCGGCCGCCAGGGCCCCGTAGACCAGGCCGCACGGAATGAACCCCAGCAGCAGGCCCAGGGTGTAGCCGCGCCGGCCCACGGGCGCCTCGAACAACGGCCGGGCCAGGCCCGCCACGTGGCGCGAGAACCAGGACTCCCCGCCGCCCTCGCGGCCGGGCAGGTGAACGGGCAGGGGCAGCCTGGGCAGGGCATAGCCGACAAACAGCAGGGCCGCCACCACCAGGAGCGCCGCCGACACCCAGCGCAGGCCCGAGACCGCCGTGACCAGCCCGGTGGCCGAGCCCAGCACGGCGCCCAGGCCGGCGTAGGTGGTGGCGCGCCCGATGTGGTAGGGGATGAGCGCGGCGTCCGTCAGGCGGTGCCATTCCTTCATGCAGGCGGCGGGCCGTCGCTCCAGCCGGGCCGACACCTGGGACAGGACGAAGGGGCCGCACATGCCGGCGCAGTGCGTGCCGCCGCCCACCAGGCCCGTCAGGAACAGGCTGGCGAGCAGGCCGCCGTCGCTGGTGACCACGGCGCGGCACTGGCTCAGGCCGCTCAACAGCGCGGACGCGAAGGCCGCATCGGCCACGGTGGCAGGGCTCCCGGAACGGTGAAAACAGGACGCGAACAGAGGCAGCATAGGCAAGGCCCCGGCCGCCGATCAAGCGCCCTTTTCCCGCCCTTCCGGCCCGGGCCATCCGCCGGCGCCGGGGTATCGGCTTTCAGTCGTCCGTCAACAGGCCGGGCCGCAGGGCGGCCCCCGTCGCCGCCGGCGGGCCGACCACCACCAGCGCCGGCGCCGCCAGCCCGGCCTCTTCCGCCCGTTCCGGCAGGTCGCCCAGGGTGCCGTCCAGCACCCGTTGATGCGGCGTGGTGCCGGCGGCGATGACGGCGGCCGGCTCGTCGGGGGCACGGCCCGCGGCCACAAGGCGATCCCGCGCCGCGCCCAGGGTGCGCAGCGCCATGTAGAGCACGAGCACGGGCGCGCCGCCCGCCACCGCCGGCCAGTCCAGATCGGGCAGGCCGCCCTCCGCGTCATGACCCGTGAGGAAGGTGACGGCGCTGCCCGACTCCTTGAGGGTCAGGGGAATGCCGGCCGCGCCCGGGCACGCCGTGCCCGCCGTCACGCCGGGTATCACGCGCACGGGGACGCCCGCCTCGACGAGGCCCAGGGCCTCCTCGCCGCCGCGGCCGAAGACGAAGGGGTCGCCCCCCTTGAGCCGCAGCACCCGGCGGCCCTCGCCGGCGAGGGTCGTCAGGCGCTCCGTGATGGACTCCTGGTCGGGCGACGGCCGGCCGCCGCGCTTGCCCGCCGACTCGCGCGTCACGCCGTCGGGGATCAGGGCCAGGACGCGCGCGTCCACCAGGGCGTCGTGCACCACCACATCGGCACGGCGCAGGGCCTGCCACGTCGTCAGGGTGAGCAGGCCGGGATCGCCCGGGCCGGCCCCGGCGAGCCACACCTCGCCCGGCCGGAACGGCGGCATGGCGGGCAGGCCGCCGGGGATGGCGTCGGATGGGTCGGTCATGGCGGAAAGGGTAGCCGCTGCCCGGCCGCACCGCAATCGCCTTGACCCGCCACCGGCTTGCCCCAATAACCGGGAAGGAGAGCGTCAACGGGAGGTGCGCCATGCGTCGTCTTTTCCCGGCCGCCGTGGTGGCGGCCGCCGCCGGCCTGGCCGCCGGGCCGGAAGCCGCCCGGGCCGAGCAGCAGATCCACTTCCAGTCCGAGCTGGTGCGGGCCATCCAGGCGGGGGACGCGGACAAGGTCCAACGGGTGCTCATGGGCGACACGACGCCCAACCAGACGGGCGCCGACGGCGAGCCCGTCCTCCAGCACGCCGTGCGCCAGGGCAACAAGAAAATTCTCAGGGTCCTTCTGAAGAACGGCGCGCGCCCCGATTACACGGGCGAAACGGGCGAGACGGCCCTGCACGAGGCCGCCCGCCAGGGCCGCCCGGCCATGGCGGGCCAACTCATCGAGGCCGGGGCCGGCCTCGAGGCGCCCGACGACCAGGGCCGCACCCCCCTCATCGTGGCCGCCGCCAACGGCCACATGGAGACCCTGAACGCCCTCCTCGACGCGGGGGCCGATCCGCGCGCCACCGACTACACCGGGCGCACCGCCGTGGCCTACGCCCGGCGCAACGGCAACCGGGCCGTGGCGGCACGGCTCAAACGGGCCACCGGCGACGGCTGAGGCGCCATGCCCGATGCGGACCCGCTGGCGCTGCTGCTCCTGGCCCTGGCCGTGGACGCCTACGGCGGCGGCTTCGGCCTGCTGCCCGACGCCGCCGGGCGGCTGCGGCGTTTCGTGGGCTTCCTGGACCGCAAGCTGAACCGGCCGCAGCGGCCGGAAGGGGACCGCGCCTTCCGCGGCGCCGTGGTGGTGGTGATCCTGGTGGTGCCGGCCATCGTGGCGGGGGCCCTGGTGTGGGCGGGGCGCCTGCTGTTCGCCTACGGCTGGGTCCTGGAACTCGTTGTGCTCGTCATGCTTCTGGACGCCCGCCGGTTGTTCGACGGCGGGCGCGCCGTCGGCCGCGCCCTGCGCGACCAGGGGGTCGATCCGGCGCGCCTCGCCCTGCGCCCCCTGGTGCCCTGGGAGACGGTGCACCTGGACGGCCACGGGGTGGCGCGCGGGGCCGTGGAGGCCCTGGCCGTGGGATTCGGCGAGCGCGTGGTGGCGCCCGTTTTCTGGTACGCCCTTCTGGGGCTGCCGGGGCTGGCGGCGCACCGGGTGCTGGCCGTCACGGCCGAGGGCATCGGCCATCCCACCGACGCCCATCGCGCCTTCGGCGCGGCGGCGCGCCGGCTGCACGCCCTCGCCGCCCTGGTGCCCGCCCGGCTGGCGGGGCTCATCCTGGCGCTGGCCGCCCTCTTCGTGCCCACGGCGCGGCCCCTCGCCGCCCTGGGCACCGTGGTGCGCCAGGCGCGCCACTACGCCGGCCCGGGGCCCGGCTGGACGGTGGCCGCGGCCGCCGGCGCCCTCCACCTGTGCCTGGGCGGGCCCCGCCCCCTGGCGGCGCAGAAGGTGAAGACGCCGTGGCTGGGCGACGGCCGGGCGCGTGCCACGCCGCAGGACGTGCGCCGCATGCTTTTTCTCTACGCCGTGGGCGGGCTCATTACTGCCGCCCTGGCGGCCGTCCTGCTCATCCTGCGCATGGGCGGCCGGTTCACCCTGCTTCCCCTCGTTTCAGGGGCATGACCAGCCCCGCCGCCACGAAGTCCACCCGGTCGGCGCGCGCCGCCACCGCCTGATTGAGCCGGCCGGCATGGTCGCGGAAGGCGCGCGCCAGGGCGTTGTCCGGCACAATGCCCAGCCCCACCTCGTTGGCCACCAGGACCACCGGCCCGGGGGCCGCCGCCAGGGCGGCGAACAGGTCCTCGCTGGCCGTTTCGACGTCGTACCCCTCGGCCATGAGGTTGTTCAGCCACAGGGTCAGGCAGTCCACGAGCGCGGGGCGGCCGGGGGCCGCGTCGGCCAGGGCGGCCCCCGGGTCCAGGGGCGCCTCCGCCGTGGTCCAGAAGGGGCCCCGGCGCTCGCGGTGAGCGGCGGCGCGGATTTCCATTTCGGCATCGTCGATGCGGGCCGTGGCCACATAAAGGCCCGACGAAGCGTGGCTTTCCACGAGGGTCTCGGCGTGGGCGCTCTTGCCCGACCGGGCCCCGCCGAGGACCAGGGTGAGGGGCGGCAGGGTCATGGAACCTCCGGCACGACCTGATTGATGCAGCCGACGCGCCAGCCCGCATCGCCCAGGGCCTCCAGGCGCGTCACCCCGAGCGGGTCGAAGGCCAGCCGCAGGGCCTGGTCCGGTGTCAGGCCGAGGGCGTGCGCCACGGCCCCGCGCAACGCGCCGGCATGGGCGACGCACAGGATGTCGCCGCCCGCGTTCGCCCGCGTGTGGCCGTCCACGGCCGTGCCCACGCGGGCCATCACCGTCGCCAGGGCCTCGCCGCCGGGCGGGGCCGTGCGCGCCGGGTCGCGCCAGAAGGCGGCGGCCGCGTCGGCGAGGCCGTCCCACCGACCGCCTTCCCAGGTGCCGAAATGCTGTTCCGCGAAGGCCGGCTCCACGGCGGCATCGGGCAGCACCACGCCATGTTCGGCCAGGGCACGGGCCGTCTGCGCCGTTCGTTGAAGGGGCGTGACGAAAAGGGCGTCCGGCGGCGGCAGCAGGGCGGCCAGACCATCGAGGGCAACCGGATGGGCCGTGTCGGCCGGGGCGTCGGTGCCGCTCCCCCGGATGATGCCCCGGTCACCCCGCGTCGGCGCGTGGCGCACCCACCACCAGCGCGTGACGGGCCCGCTCATGCCGCCCCCGCCAGGGCGAGGAGGGCGGTGATCTCCGCCGCCTGGATGCCGGCGCCCAGGGTGTCGCCCGTCAGGCCGCCCACCAGCCGGTGAGCCAGGAAACCCGCGCCGGCCGTCGCGGCGGCCACGGCCAGGGCCATGGCCGCGGCGGCCGTGGGCCCGGCGGCCACGGCCGGCAGGACCAGGGCGAGCGCGCCCAGCCCCACGGCCCAGCCGAGGGTTTCCCGGTCGGGCCGGCCGACACCGGCGGCAAGGCCGTCGCCGCGCGCCGGCGGCATGGCGTGGAGCAGCACGGCGGGCCCGGCGCGGGCCGCGCCCGCGGCGCCCGCCAGCCCCGCGGCCGCCACCAGCGGCGCCGGGCCGGCCAGGGCCGCGACGCGCAGGAGCACCGACAGGACCAGGGCCAGGACGCCGAAGGTGCCCACCCGGCTGTCGCGCATGACGGCCAGGCGCTGGTCGCGGTCGGCCGGGCCGCAGGCGTCGGCCACGTCGGCCAGGCCGTCCTCGTGCAGGGCCCCCGTGACGAGGATGGTGACGCCCACCGCCAGGCCGGCGGCGGCCGGGGCGGGCAGGCCCAGGGCCGCGGCCGCCAGCAGGGTGCCGCCGCCGGCCGCGCCCACGGCCGCGCCCACGACGGGATAGGCGCGCACGGCGCGCGCCGGGGTGCCGGCGCGCATCAGCGACCCGAGGGGGAGACGCGTCAGGAAAACGCCGGCAAGGTGCAGGTCGGCGGCCCAGGCGGCGGGGGACGGCAGGCGCGGCGGCGACGGCATGGCGGGTCCGCTGTTGGCGTGGACGTCCGCGAACGGTATAGAAGATCCGGAGCCCACCGCAAGCGGACCGCCGCCCATGTCACGCCATACGCCGCACACCCTCGACGATATCCGTGCCCTGGTGGCCGAGCGCCCCGGACCCGACACGGCGGCGCAGGCGGCTGCCGGGGCACGCGAACCCCGGCTCACCAAGCCGCCCGGATCCCTGGGCCGGCTGGAGGACCTGGCGGCCTGGCTGGCGGCGTGGCAGGGACGCCATCCGCCGCGCGTGGAATCGCCCCACGCCGTGATCTTCGCCGGCAACCACGGCGTCGCGGCGCGCGGCGTCTCCGCCTTCCCGCAGAGCGTGACCCGCCAGATGGTGGACAACTTCGTGCACGGCGGCGCCGCCGTGAACCAGCTCTGCGGCGCCTGCGGCGTGGGCCTTTCCGTGGACGAACTGACCCTCGACACCCCCACCGCCGACTTCACCCGCACGGCGGCCATGGACGCGGCGGAATGCGTGACGGCGTTCAGTTTCGGCCTGCGCGCCCTGGAGCGCGACATCGACCTGCTGTGCGTGGGGGAGATGGGCATCGCCAACACCACCAGCGCCGCCGCCGTGGCCAGCGGCCTGTTCGACCGCCATGCCGCCGACTGGACCGGGCCGGGAACGGGGGTGGAAGGCAGCGCCCTGGCCCACAAGGTTTCCGTGGTGGAGGAAGGGCTGGCGCGGCATCGCGGGCACCTGGGGGATCCGCTGGAAGTGCTGCGCCGGCTGGGCGGCCGCGAGCTGGCGGCCATGGCGGGGGCCGTGCTGGCGGCGCGGCTGGCGCGGGTGCCCGTGCTCCTGGACGGCTTCGTCGCCACGGCGGCGGCCGGCGTGCTCTATGCCCTGGCGCCCGACGCCCTGGACCACTGCCGCGTCGCCCACGCCTCCGCCGAGCCCGCCCATCGCCGGCTGGTGGAAGCCGTGGACCAGGAGCCGCTCCTGGACCTGGGGATGCGCCTGGGCGAGGCGTCGGGGGCGGTGCTCGCCGTGCCGCTGGTGCGCGCCGCCGCCGCCTGCCACGCCGGCATGGCCACCTTCGACGAGGCCGGCGTGGACGGCGGCTGAAACGACGGCCCTTGTCCCGGATGCGCGCGGCTACTCGCCCACGTCCAGGAGCAGCCCGCGATGGCGGGCCACCCGGAACATCCCCAGGAAGAACGCCGCCGCCAGGCCCAGGTAGAGGGCGTTGAGTCCCACCGACCAGGCGAAGAGGTCCCAGCGGAAGACCCCGTCGAAGAGCACGGCGCGCATGCCCTCGAACACATAGGACGACGGCAGGGCCCAGGCCACCGGCTGCAGCCACGGCGGCAGGGTGGCGATGGGATAATAGACCCCGGACAGGGGCGCGAAGGCGAAGATGGCCAGCCACGCCAGCCCCTCTGCCCCCAGGCCGAAACGCAGCACGATGCCCGCCACGACGAGCCCCACGGACCAGCCCATCACCAGGATGTTGGTGAAGAACGCCAGCAGCGGCAGGCCCATGGCGAAGATGGAGTAGTCGTAGAGCGGAATGGCCAGCACGGCGGCGGGCACCACGCCGATGAGGGTGCGGATGAGGCTGATGCCCGTGAGCGCCCCCACCAGCTCCCACGGCCGGAGGGGCGCCACGAAGATCTGGGCCAGATTGCGCGACCACATCTCCTCCAGGAAGGACACGGCGACGCCCAGGTTGCCGCGGAACATGGTGTCCCACAGCAGGACGGCGGCGATGAGGGCCCCCGCCGCCTCCACCAGCCAGGAGGAGTGGGTGAGGAAGAACTTGGTGATGAAGCCCCAGATGATCATCTGCACCGTGGGCCAGTAGGCCATCTCGATCACCCGCGGCCATGAGCTGCGCACCAGGTAGAGGTTGCGCAGCACCAGGGCGCCCATGCGCCGGAAGGGGTTGCCGCCCGCCGTGGCCGGATGCGCCGTCACCGGTCCTCCATGTCGTAGATGTAGGCGATGCCGTCGCGCCCGCGGGCGATGTGCAGGAAAACCTCCTCCAGCGTCTCCCGGCCGTAGCGCCGGATGAGGTCGCCGGGCGGGCCCTCGTCGCTGATGCGGCCCTGGTGCAGGATCTTCACGTCGTCGCACAGGCGCTCCACCTCCGCCATGTTGTGGGAGGCGAGCAGGAGGGCCGCGCCGTGGGCGTCGCGGTAGCGTTCCAGGTAGGTGCGCACGCGGTCCGCCGTGTCCGGGTCCAGGGAGGCCGTGGGCTCGTCCAGGAGAAGCAGGCGCGGCCGGTTGAGAAGCGCCTTGGCCAGCGCCACGCGCGTTTTCTGCCCCGCCGACAGCCGGCCCACCGGCCGCTTGAGGAAGGCCCCCATGTCCAGCTCCTCGGCGAGCTGGGTGATGCGCCGGCGCACGCCGCGCACGCCGTAGAGATGGCCGTAGACGGTGAGGTTCTCGCGCACGGACAGCCGGTGCGGCAGGTCCACGTAGGGGGACGAGAAATTCATCCACGGCAGCGCCCGGAAGCGCCGCGTCAGCATGTCGTGCCCCAGGACGCGCACCGCGCCCGCCGTGGGCAGCAACAGGCCCAGCAGGATGGACAGCGTGGTGGTCTTGCCCGCGCCGTTGCCGCCCAGAAGGCCCGCCGTCGTCCCCGCCGGCACCGTGAAGCCGATGCCGTCCACGGCCATCACGGGGCCGAAACGCTTGTACAGGCCGTCCACGGCCACCGCCGGCTCGCTCACCGGGTCCGTTTCCCTTTCGTCTTGGCCTGTTGCACCAGGCGCTGTTCGCGCTTGCGCTCTTCCTCGGACAGCAGGCGCTCCACGTGGCGGCCCTGGAAGAGCTGGATGCCCAGTTCCTGCCCGGCCTTCACGGCGTCGGCATCGTCGCAGCGGGTGACGATCATGCGCGCCGGGCCGATGCGCTGGATGAGCCGGCGGGCCTGCGCCTCGGCGTCCTGCTGGGCCCACGTGCCGAGATCGGCGTGGCTGATGACCTTGACCATGTCGGCGCCCAGGCGGACGCGGTCGATGAGGCCCAGCATGCGCGGCATGACGCCGTCCACGCAGATACGGTAGCCGCGCTCGTGGGCGAAGTCGCGGGCGAACAGATAGGTGGGCAGGTCGGCGAAGATGTCCGTGGGCTGAAGCTCCAGCACGATGCTGCCCCGCATGGAGGGCCGGATGTTCTCGTCGAAGCGCAGGAATTCCGGCGAGAGCAGGGTGTTGATGTTGAGGTTGATGCTGATTTCGCCGGTGATGGTGTATTCGTCGCGCTTGTTGAGAAGCGCCAGCACCCGCTGGTCCAGGGTCTCCGTGAGGTGCTGGAAGAGCCAGCGGTTGGCGGTGATGTCCACGTTGGGCAGGAGCTGGTCGCGCAGGTCGCCGATGGAGACGTAGATCTCGGAAAAGATCTGCTGCGGCGCGGCATTGCCCACCACGGCGCACACCGACTGGCGCCGCATCATGTTGGTCAGGTCCGCCATGGCCAGGGCGCTTTCCATCTGCCCCAGGAGGCCGGGTGTCAGGGGCTTGCGGCGCGGGCCCTCGGCCTCCCCGGGGACGTTGCTGCTGCCCCGGCCGGCGGCGCTGCGCCGGCCCTTTTCCTCCTCCGCCTGGCCCTGGACCACCGCCGTGAGCTGGTTGGCGTCGCGGGCCAGGTCGTACCACGTGACGAATTCCGAATCCGGGCCGTCGCGGTCGCCGGCGATAAGCGGGTCGTCGCCGAACATGAAGCGCAGCTTGACGATGGCCGACTGCACCTCGTCCAGCGCCGTTTCCGGGAAGATGAACACGATGTCGCCGTTGGCCAGGCCGAACAGCCGGCCCTGCACCGACTGGATGAGGGTGTCGAAGCTGTTGGTGGCGATCTGGAGGTGCTGCAGGTGGCGCTGCTGGTCGGACAGCCGCGACAGGTGGATGTACACGGCGCGGCGGGGCCCGCCGCCCTGCAGCGCCTCGTCCAGGTAGTCGAGGAGTTGTTGCGCCTGGCCCCGCTCCAGGTCGGCCGGATCAGGTGTTCGGGCCATGGGTCAGCGTCCCGGCAATGGTTCAGCGTCCCGGCAGGGTGATGTCCGGAATGCTGTCGTGCAGGTCCGGATTGTTGCACTTGCGCCGCCGGTCCGGGCTCACCACACCGCGCCGGCGGATGACGTCCTTGAAGGAACAGGCGCAGTCCCTGCCGCACTGCGCCTTGGTGACGGCGGCCATCATGGCATCCACGTACTGGCCCTGGAACAGGCCGAGGCCCTCCTGCTGGCCCCAGCGGATGGCCGCCTCCGAATCGCAGCGCGCCAGCACCACGCGCTCCAGCCCCACGGCCTCAAGCCCCTGGCGCAGCTCGCTCTCGCGGCTGCCCATGACGCGCGCCAGCTCGGGGCTCCACGTCATCTTCACCCGGTCCGGGGCGAGCAGGCCCACGTCCACGAAGCCCAGCGACATGGCGTTGAGCCCGTCCAGCACCACGCGGTGCCCGGCCGCCTGCAGGCTGTCCCGCATGCGGAACCAAAGGTCCAGGTCGGCGAAGATGTCCATCACCTGGAACTCCACGGCGAGCCGCGTGCCCGCCCGGCGCAGCCGCTCGACGGCGCGCTCGAAGGGTTGGGTATCGACGTTGGCGAGGTTCAGGTTGAGGGACAGCTCGGGCGGCCAGTGGGCCAGCTCCAGGCCCGCCACCTCGGCCAGCATGCGCCGGTCCAGCTCGCGGCTCAGGTGCTGGAAGAGCCAGCGGTCGCCCGTCACCGCCACGTCCGGGGCCACGGCCTTCTGCACCTCGGCGATGGCGAAATAGAACTCCTGGAAGATGCCGCTCGCCACGGAACCGCCCTCGGGCACATGGATGACGGGCTGGCGCCGGACCATGTCCAGCACCCGCGTCTCCTGGAGCACGCCCACGGCGCGCTCCAGCGTCGCCGGGTCGATGGTGGGCAGGGCCTGGGCGCGGGTGCGGCGGCCGCCGGTGCGCTGCGCCTCCGCCTGGGCCCGGCGCGCCATGTCCACGAAGCCCTCCGGCGCCGCCACCAGGTCGTACCAGGTGCAGAACGGATCGCGGCCGTCGCCGGCGTCCTCGTAGGTGAGCGGATCGTTGGCGAACAGCGCCCGCAGGCGGTAGATCAGGGCGTCCAGGTCGGCGAGCCGCATGCCCTGCACCGCCACCACCACGTCGTCGTTCACCAGGTGAAAGACGTGGTGCCGGTAGGCCTGGACGAAGCCGTCGATGAGCCGGAGCGCCACGCGCAGGTGACTCTCCCGCCGGTTCACCGGACTCAGGCGCGACAGATGGAGCGCCACGGCGTACCAGCCCTGGGGGTTGTTCTGGATGCGCTCGGCCAGCTCGACAAGCTGGTATTCGTGAAGCGCCCGCTGCTGTGTCTGGCCCGTGGGTTGCTGCATGGACGGCCTTCGCCTGTTGCATCGGACGCGCGCTGCGCCCACGCTCTTCCTCAGGAGGCATAGCACCCCCGGACCCACTCTAACCAGAGGGGAGTGCCGCGCAATGACGGAGAGACCCGCGCCGGCCGTTCCCGAGGGCCTGCGCGTCTACGCCGTGGGCGACGTCCACGGCCGGGCCGACCTCCTGGAACGGCTGCACAAGCAGATCGGCGCCGACCTGGACCGGCACCCGCCGGACGAGGTGCTGGTGGTCTATCTGGGCGACTACGTTGACCGCGGCCCCGACACCAGGGGCGTGGTGGACCGGGTGCTGGCCGCCGATTGGCCCAGGGTGTGCCTCATGGGCAACCACGAGGACATGATGCTGGCCGCCATGTCGGACCCGGAATCCCTCGCCCTGTGGCTGTTCAACGGCGGCAACGCCACCCTGGAGTCCTACGGCGTCGGCGTGGACGACCCGGGGCATGCCGGCAGCGCCCTGGAGGCGGCCCTGCCCGACGCCCACCGCGCCTTTTTCGCCGATCTCGCCCTGTACCACGAAGTGGGCGACTACCTCTTCGTCCACGCCGGCCTGATGCCCGGCCGCCCCCTGGCGGACCAGGCGCGCCACGACCTCATGTGGGTGCGCGAACCCTTCCTGAGCGACCGGCGCGACCACGGCACCATGGTGGTGCACGGCCACACCATCCGCCGCGGGATCGACGAGCAGCCCAACCGCATCGGCATCGACACGGGGGCCTTCGCCACCGGCCATCTCACCTGCGTCGTCCTGGAAGGCACAACGAGACGGTTCCTGCAGACGTGACCGAGTCCGCCGTTCCCCGGTTCCACAAGCCGGGCCTGCCGCCCGCCGGACGCTGCGTCCTGGGGCTCATCGCCGCCGGGCCGCTTGTCTGCGGCGGCCTGGTGGGCGCCCTGCGCGCCCGCGCCGATCCCGCCGTCCTGGTGAGCCACGGCGGCCGCGGGGCGGTGGGCGCCGCCGTCGCCTACGGTTTCCCCACGGCCGAGACGGACCCCGTCACCGTCCTCGCCCACCCCGGCATCAACGCCGTGCTGGTGGCCGGCGGCGGCCGCGCCACGGGCCCCATGGCGGCGCGCGCCGTGCGCGCCGGCAAGGCCGTGCTGGCGGAGCCGCCGCTGGTGGCGGAGGAAGCCCACCTGGAGACCCTGGAAGCCGCCGTCGCCGCCGGCCCGGGCTTCCTGGTGCCGGCCCTGCCCGGTCGTTTCGGGCGCGAAGCGGGCCGGGCGGCGCGGCGCGTCCGCCGCGCCGGCGGCGCCCGCGTGGTGAGCGTGCGCGCCCCGGCCGGCCGGCTGGGCGCCATGACCCTCGTGCGCCTTCTGGACCTGGCCCTCTACCTGGCCGACGCCGCCCCCGCCACCGTGCGCGCCACGCCCACGCGCCGGGGACTCACCACCGTGGTGGAGCTGGCCGGCGGCGGCCGCATCCTGTGCGCCCTGGGCGGCGCCCCCGACGGGCCGGCGCGCCTGGAAGCCATGACGCCGGCCCGCACGGTGACGCTTGACGGCGCGCCCGTCATGGCCGAAACGGAGGGCACCGCCCGCTGGGACGCCGGCACGCGGGCCCTGGCCGCCGGCTTCACCCGCGCGGCGGCCACCGGCGCACCGCCCCTGTCGGCGGCGGCGGCGCTGGCCGCCACCCGGGTCGCCCTGGCGGCACGCCGGGGCGGCGGGCGCCTGGACACCAGCAACACGGAAACGCAAGCCATGCCGCACCCCCCTGTTCCCGGCCCGGAGGCCCGGCCATGACCGACGCCGCCGCCCTGGAAACCCACGCCCGCGCCCTGGCCGGCGCCGCCGTGGTGTGCGTGGGCGACACCATGCTGGACCGTTTCGTCTACGGCGCGGCCGACCGCATCTCGCCCGAGGCGCCCATCCCCGTGGTGCGCATCGAGCGCGAAACCACCATGCCGGGCGGCGCCGGCAACGTGGCCCGCAACCTCGCCGCCCTGGGGGCGCGCACCGCGTTCGTCTCCGTGGTGGGGGACGATGCCGAGGGCTTTCTCCTGGGCGGCCAGCTCGACGCCGAGCCCGGCCTGACGCCCTGCCTGAAGCGGGTGGGCGGGCGCCCCACGACGGTCAAGACGCGCTACGTGGCGGGCGGGCAGCAGCTCCTGCGCGCCGACAACGAAACCACCGCCGTCATCGACGACACCACGCGCGATGCCGTGGCGCACCGCGCCGAGGCCGCCCTGGCGGACGCCGGCGCGCTCATCCTGTCCGACTACCACAAGGGCGTCCTGGACGCCGCCCTGGCGCCGCGCCTCATCGAGGCCGCGCGCGCCGCCGGCCGGCCCGTGGTGGTGGACCCCAAGGGCCGCGACCCGGCGCGTTATCAGGGGGCCACACTCCTCACCCCCAACCAGCGCGAACTGGGCGCCATGACGGGCCGGCCCGTTCGGGACGCGGATTCCGTGCGCGCCGCGGGCCACGCCCTGCGCCGCCAGGCCGGCGTCACCGCCGTCCTGGTGACGCGCGGACCCGACGGCATGACCCTGCTCACCGGCGACGGCGACCACCATTTCGCCACCCGGGCGCGCGAGGTGTACGACGTATCGGGCGCCGGCGACACGGTGGTGGCCACGGTGGCCGCCGGCCTGGCCGCCGGCGTGCCCCTGGAACACGCCGCCGCGCTGGCCAACCGCGCCGCCGGCATCGTGGTGGGCCGCCTGGGCACCGCGGTGGTGGGCGTGGACGACCTGGTGGGCGCCCTGCATCATCAGGAAATGGCCGAGGAGGAGCGCAAGGTGGTGAGCCCCCATGCCGCCGCCGACCAGGTGGCGCGCTGGCGCAACCAGGGGGTCACGGTGGCCTTCACCAACGGCTGTTTCGACCTGCTGCACCCGGGGCACGTGAGCCTGCTGCGGCACGCCCGCCAGAGCGCCGGGCGGCTGGTGGTGGGGCTCAACAGCGACGCCTCCGTGGCCCGGCTCAAGGGCGAGGGCCGGCCCGTGCAGGCGGAGGCGGCGCGCGCCCTGGTGCTCGCCTCCCTGGCGGCCGTGGACCTGGTGGTCATTTTCGACGCCGACACGCCGCTGTCCCTCATCCAGACCCTGCACCCCGACGTGCTCGTCAAGGGCGCCGACTACGCCCTGGACAACGTGGTGGGCGCGGACCATGTGCACGCCTACGGCGGGCGCGTGGAACTGGCGCCCCTGGCGGAGGGCTACAGCACCAGCGCCATCGTCGCCCGCGGCAACGGCAGCGGAACAGCGGACTGAATCATGTCGGCCGTCGTCGCCCATCTCCTCTACGCCCTGGCGTGGCTGAGCTTCGCCGCCGGGCATTCCGTGCTGGCGGCGCCGCGCGGCCGGGCGTGGCTGGAGGGGCGCTTCGGCGACCGCCACCGCCTTGTCTATAACGCCGTGGCGGTGGTCCATCTGGCCGCCGTGGTCGGCGTGGGCTGGGCCGTCCTGGGCGGCGCGCCCGGCTTCCACCGGCCGGGCTGGCTGGTGGCGGCGCAGGCCGCCGTCCTGGCGGCCGGCCTGGCCCTGGGCGCCGTGGCGGCGCGCGACTACGACCTGGGCCGGCTGGCCGGCACGCGGCCCGACCGCATGGCGACGCCGGAGCCGCTGAACGTGACGGGGCTGCACCGCTGGGTGCGCCATCCCCTGTACGCCGCCGGCCTGCTTATCCTGTGGGGGGTGGCGACGGACCCGCCGGGCGTCGCCACCGCCGTGTGGGGCTCCCTGTACCTCGTCATCGGCAGCCGCTTCGAGGAACGGCGCCTGCTGCGCCTCTACGGCACAGCCTACGCCACCTACCGGGCGCGCGTCCCGGCCTTCGTGCCGTGGCGCGGCCCTGTCACCGTTTCACCGGAACCCGAGGGGGCGCGATCATGAAGGTGGGAATCATCGGGGCCGGCCTCGTCGGCAGCGCCGCCGGCTACGCCCTTGTGCTGCGCGGCGTGGCCAGCGACGTGGTGCTCGTGGACATGAACCGCGAGCGCGCCGACGCCGAGGCCGAGGACATCCTGCACGCCACGCCCTTCGCCCACGCCACCCGCGTGCGCGGCGGCGACTACCGCGACCTGGCGGGGGCGGAAGTGGTCATCCTGGCCGCCGGCGTGGCGCAGAAGGAGGGCGAGACGCGCCTGGCCCTCCTGGACCGCAACGCCCGGGTCTTCGCCGACATCCTGCCGCGGGTGCTGGATGCCGCGCCGCAGACCCTCGTGGTCGTGGCCACCAACCCGGTGGACATCATGACCCAGGTGGCAACGCGCCTCGCCGGGCTGCCGCGCGGGCGCGTCTTCGGCTCCGGAACGATCCTGGACACGGCGCGCTTCCGCGCCCTGCTGAGCGGCCACCTGGGCCTCGCCGCCGCCTCGGTGCATGCCTACGTGGTGGGCGAGCACGGCGATTCCGAGGTGCTGTGCTGGTCGTCGGCGCAGGCCGGCAGCGTCCCCGTGGCCGAGGTGGCCGAGCAGGTGGGCCGCCCCCTGGATCAGCCCAGCCGCGAGCGCATCGACAACGGCGTGCGCCACGCCGCCTATCGCATCATCCACGGCAAGGGCTCGACCAACTACGGCATCGGCGGCGGCCTGGCCCGCATCGTGGAGGCCGTGGCCGAGGACGAGGGCGCCGTGCTCACCGTCTCCATGCTGGAGGCGGCCGTTGACGGCCACGGCCCCGTGACGCTGTCGCTGCCACGCGTGGTGGGCCGCAACGGCGTCCACCACACCCTCATGCCGCCGCTGGATGATCGCGAGAGCGCGGCACTCGCCGACAGCGCCCGCACCCTCGTGGAAGCCGCGGACGGCCTCACCCTGCCGGAAGGAGGCAGCCATGGCGGATGACTCCCCGCTGCGCCAGGCCCAGGGCACCCTGCGGGTGCGCACGGGCGGCCAGGGCCTCGTGGAGATCACGGACGAGGTGGGCCGGTGGGTGCGCGAGCAGGGCCTGGGCACCGGGCTCCTGGTGCTCTTCTGCCGTCACACCTCGGCGTCCCTCACCATCCAGGAAAACGCCGACCCCAGCGTCCAGCGCGACCTGGAGGCCTTCCTGAAGCGCCTGGTCCCCGAGGACCCGCGGCAGTACAGCCACACCCAGGAAGGCGCCGACGACATGCCCGCCCACATCCGCAGCGCCCTCACGGACGTCGCCCTCAGCATCCCGGTGGCGGACGGCCGCCCGGTGCTGGGCACGTGGCAGGGCATCTACCTGTTCGAGCACCGCAGCCGCGGCCACGAGCGGCAGGTGGTGGCGCATCTGACGGGCGTGTAACCGGCCTGTAAAACCCCCATGACCCCGGCCCTCCGCTCTGCTACCGTGCCGCCGACGGTAGCGAGAGGAACGGGATCATGAGCCTGGACGCCCTGATTGTCGATGTGGACGGCACCATTGCCGAAACGGAAGAGGCCCACCGCGCCGCCTTCAACGCCGCCTTCCGGGAGTTCGGGGAGGCCTGGGAGTGGGACCGGGCCCTTTACGGCGAGCTTCTGAAGGTCGCCGGCGGGCGGGAGCGCATCCGGCACTACCTTGAGCGTTTCCACCCCGAGCGCCTCAAGGATCCCAACATCGACACCCACGTCCGGGCCCTGCACGCCCGCAAGACCGAGCTGTACTCGGACGAGGCGGCGCGCCTGCCCCTGCGCCCGGGCATCACGCGGCTGTTCTCGGAAGCCCTGAAGGCCGGCGCGCGGCTGGCCATCGCCACCACCACCAGCCGCGCCAACGTGGACGCCCTCCTGGGGCGCACCCCCGACGAGCCGGCCCTCGACTGGTTCAACGTGGTGGCCACCGGCGAATGGGTGGAGCACAAGAAGCCCCACCCCGAGGTCTTCGACAAGACCCTGGAGCGCCTGGGAACGCGGCCGGAACGGTGCCTCGCCCTGGAGGATTCCGCCAACGGCCTGGAAGCCGCCAAGGCGGCCGGCGTGCCCACCCTGGTCACGGTGAACCCCTATACGGAACACGAGACCTTCCGGGGCGCCGTGGCCGTGCTCTCCCACCTGGGCGACCCGGACACCCCCATGCAGGTCCACCAGGGCGCCAGCCACGGCAGGCACCTTGTGGACCTCGACCTGCTGCGGCAGTGGATGGGGCAGGCAACGAGCTGACACCCACCCAGCCACCGCCTACCGGCGCAGGAGCTCCATGGCCGCGTTGAGCTGGCTCATGCGCTCATGATCGCCGTGGTGGCCGTCGGGGTGATGGATGGCCGCCAGCATGCGGTACTTGGCGCGGATGGTGCGGTATTCGGGCTCGGCATCCGGCGGGAAGCCCAGGACGTGCAGGGCCTCGCGCCGGGTGCGCACGCCGTGGGGCAGGGGGTCGAAGGCCAGGATGCTGACGATGGTCTTGAGCTGGGTAAGCTCCTCGCGCAGGTCCTCGGCCTCGCGCTCGGCCTGGGTGCGCGCCGCGTCGGCCTCGGCGAGGCGGGCCTGCGTGGGCTCGTCGGGGGTGGCGGCCTGGCGGGCCGGCGGGGTCGTCTCTTCCGCCGCGGCCGCCGTCTCCGCCTCCGGCCCGGTGACGCGGATGCCGCGCTCGCCCCGCCAGAGGCTCAGGGCCAGGCCCAGGGCCCGGCGCACGAAGGCCACCTCGTAGCCCGGCGCCATGCGCACCTGCAAACGTGGTTTGCGGCGCCACGGACGGCCCGCCGAGGGGCCCGAGCGCAGGATCACCGTCTCCCGGTCCTCGGCCGGCGGATCCCCGGGATCCGGGGCTTCCGCGATGGTTTCGGCGGGCACGACGAGGAGCACGGAGCGGGCAAGATCGCCCACGTTGACCCCGCGCGCCTTGGCCAGATCCAGCACCGTATCCCGGAAATCGCTGCTGCAGGGGATGGTGTAGGAGGTCTTTACAGGGGGATCGTTGTCGCTCATGCGGCCCGGGTCCGTGACACGTCTGGAACGAATCGCCCCGCTGCACCCGCATTTGTAGGTGGGCGCCCCCGGGATCGCCGGGCGCGGCCGGGCGGTTCCTGCGTTTGTAGTTATATCAGGGGGCGGGGACCGGCCGCAACGGTCTTCCAGGGCCGTGAACGGGCCGAAGGGTTAATAAATAGTTGCCGCCCCGTTACGGATGGCCGGCGGCCGGTCCCGCATGTTGACAGGGCCGGGCGCCGGGGCGTCTTTTGGCCTTATGAACGGCTTCGATCCCCTGCTCGACCTCGGCGTGGCGCTGGCGCTGGGGCTGCTCATCGGCCTGGAGCGCGGCTGGCACGACCGGGACGCCGGCGAGGGCGGCCGCGTGGCGGGCCTGCGCACCTACGGTCTTGTGGGCCTTCTGGGCGGTTTCGCCGCCCTGCTGTCGGACGGGCCCGTGTTTCTCGGCTTTGCCTTCGTCGGCGTGGTGGGGGCCTTCGTCGTCGCCTACGGCCTGTCGGGGCGACACCGCAGCGACGTGGGCATCACCAGCCTGGTGGCGGCGCTTCTCACCTTCATTTTCGGGGCCGCCGTGGTGCAGGGCTTCATGGCGCCCGCCGCCATCGGCGCCGTCATCACCGCCTTTCTTCTGCAATACAAGGCCTTCCTGCACCGCTGGATCGACGCCCTGTCCCCCGGGGAGCTGCACGCCGCCCTCAAGCTCCTGCTCATCTCGGTGGTGCTGCTGCCCGTCCTGCCGGATACGGGCTACGGCCCGTGGGACGCCCTGAACCCCTTCCGCATCTGGTGGATGGTGGTGCTCATCGCCGGCATTTCCTTCGTCGGCTATTTCGCCATGCGTATCGCCGGGACGGGCAAGGGCGCGGTGCTCACGGGGCTGGCCGCGGGGCTGGCATCCTCCACCGCCCTCACCCTGCACTTCTCGCGCCTGGCCCGGGAAAGCCCCGACAGCAGCCGCATCCTGGGCGCCGGCATCCTGCTCGCCTGCGGCACCATGTTCCCGCGCATGCTGCTGCTCGCCAGCGTGATCGATACCGGCCTTTTCATGGCCCTGGTGGCGCCGGCGGCGGTCATGGGCGTGGTGGTCTATGGTAGCGCCGCCCTGCTGTGGTGGCGGCGGCCGTCGGCAGAGGCCGGCGAGCAGGCGGCGAAGCTGCGCAACCCCCTGGCGCTGGGCTCGGCCCTGGTGTTCGGCGCCCTGCTGGCCGTCATCATGATGGCGGCCGAGGGCCTCAAGGCCGTCTTCGGCGACGCCGGCATCCTGGCCCTCTCCGCCGTTTCGGGCATCACGGACGTGGACGCCATCACCCTGACCCTGGCGGACATGAGCGGCGCCGATCTGGCGGCGGGCATGGCCGCCCTCGGCATCGTGGTGGCGGGGGCCGTGAACAGCGTGGTCAAGGGCGCCATGACCCTGGCCATCGGCGGCCCGCGCCTGGGCCTGCACGCCGCCGGGCCGCTGGCCCTGGCGGCGGCCACCGGGCTGGTGGTGGCGTGGCTGGCGTGAGCCTCACCACGCCATGTGTTTACGACAGCCCTCTTGCGAGGGGCAGGCGTCGGCCCATGCTTGGAAAGGGCGAGAGGTTTGATGGGATCGTGCCATTCCACCGCCTTTGCGGGGCGCGGATTGGGCCATAAGGCCGGTCAACCGCACAGCCCTGCCCCGCACGGCGGAGCCTACACCATCTTTCCGTGTCGCGGGAAAGGGCGTACGCCCGCGAATAGGCCGGGCGGCGGTCGCGCTGTTTGCGCCGCTGGCCTTAGCCCATGCACCGCTTCTCGCCATCGCCGCAAACAACAAAAAGGGCCGCGCCTCGTCGCGCGGCCTTTTTTCAGCGTGCGGAATTGGCGGAGGGGGAGGGATTCGAACCCTCGGAAGGCTTGCGCCTTCAACGGTTTTCGAGACCGCCCCGTTCGACCGCTCCGGCACCCCTCCGCAGGCAGGTGGGCTAGACATAACGCAGCATGCCGGGGCTTTCAAGGCCAAGCGGCGGGCCGCCGTCACCGCTCGCCGCCGGGACGCCACGGCACATCGCCGCCACCCGCCGCGTTGGCCGCGCGCGCCGCGACGAAGAGGTGGTCCGACAGCCGGTTGACGTACTTCAGCGCCTCGGGATTCACCGGCTCCTCGGCGGCCAGGTCCACCATGAGCCGTTCCGCCCGCCGCACCACCGTGCGCGCGTGGTGCAGGTGGGCGGCGCCCGCCGTGCCGCCCGGCAGGACGAAGGATTCCAGCGCCGGCAGGTCGGCATTCAGCGTGTCGATCTCGCTCTCCAGGCGGGCCACCTGGTCCGCCGTGATGCGCAGGGCCCGTTCGCCGTGTTCGTCGTCCTCGGGCACGCACAGGTCGGCGCCCAGGTCGAAAAGGTCGTTCTGTATCCGGGCGAGCATGGCATCCAGCTCCGTCGCCACGTGCAGCCGTGCGACCCCCAGGCAGGCGTTCACCTCGTCCACCGTGCCGTAGGCCTCGACGCGCGGGCTCTGCTTGGCGACGCGCCGGCCGCTGCCCAGCGTCGTGCCGCCCTGGTCGCCGCTGCGGGTATAGATGCGGGTGAGGCGGACCATGGTGTCCCTCCATCGTTGGCGGGCCGCTTGCCAAGCCACGGCAAGCCGTGCAACAGATAACGGGTCAACGCGGTCTCCCGCAAGCAAGCCGACGGCCCCATGCCCCTTTCACCGCGTCTGTCCCTCTACATCGGCCGCCAGTTCCTGGGCGTGCTTCTTGCCACGCTCGTTATCATCATGGCGCTGATCCTGCTGTTCGACACCATCGAGCTGTTGCGCCGCTCGGCCTCCAAGCCGGACGCCACCCTGGGCGTCGTGCTGCAGGCGGCGCTTCTGAAGCTGCCCAACATGGTGCACAAGGTGCTGCCGTTCATCGTGATGATCGGCGCCATGTTCACCTTCTGGCGTCTCACCCGCCACCACGAGCTCACGGTGATGCGCGCCTGCGGCATTTCCATCTGGCAGGTGCTGGCGCCCGTTGTCCTGGTGGTGCTGGCGCTCGGCGTGTTCAACGTCACCGTCTTCAACCCCTTCGCCGCCGCCACCTACAGCCGCTACGAACGCCTGGAGAACGCCGAACTCACCGCCGGCAGCGGCCCCATGAGCCTGACGGGCGGGGGCCTGTGGCTGCGCGAGGACCATCGCGGCGGCCGGGCGGTGATCCACGCCGGCGACGTGTGGCAGGAGGACATGCAGCTTCAGTTGCGGCATGCTTCCATCTTCCTGCTCAACGGTGACAACCGGTTCCGCAAGCGCATCGAGGCGAAACGCGGCCGGCTGCACGACGGCACCATCCGTCTGCAGGGCGTGACGGAATATGCCCCGGGCACGCCGGCGCAAAAGCGCGACAGCATGCGGCTCAGCACCTCCCTCACCCTGTCACGCATCCAGGAGAATTACGCCTCGCCCGCCACCGTATCCTTCTGGGACCTGCCCGGCTTCATCCGCTTTTTCGAGGAGGCCGGGTTCTCCGCCCACCGCCACCGCCTGCATCTGCAGCGGCTCATCGCCTCCCCCTTTCTGCTGTGCGCCATGACGGTGGTGGGGGCGATCTTCTTCGTGGGGCTCTCGGCGCGGCGCGGCGGCCTGCTGTGGCGTACCGTGGGCGGCATCACCGCCGGCTTCGTGGTGTACTTCTTCTCCCAGATCGTCGAGGCCCTGGGCCTCTCCGCCACCCTGCCCGTGTGGCTGGCCGCCTGGTCCACGCCCGCCGTCACCGCCATGCTGGCGGCGGCGACCCTGTTCCATCTGGAGGACGGGTAGAGGCGCGGCCCCGCCTACTCCACCGCCTGGCGCACCGCCGCCGCCGCGGCCAGGGGGGCCAGCACCAGCGCCGCCAGGAGCAGGGCCCCCAGGAGCATCAGGTGGGGCTTCACGGCCAGGTTGGTGACGGCGGCGTCCACGGCGCCCACGCCGAAGATGAGCACCGGGATGTAGAGCGGCAGAACGAGAAGCGACACCAGCACCCCGCCGCGCCGCGCCCCCAGGACCAGCGCCGCCCCGACGGCGCCCACCAGGCTGAGCACGGGCGTGCCCAGGAGCATCCCGAGGACCAGCACGCCGAACCCCGACGGGTCCATGTTGAGCAGAAGCGCCAGCACCGGCGCCGCCACGATCAGCGGCAGGCCCGTCGTCAGCCAGTGCGCCGTCACCTTGGCCAGCACCGTCAGCATCAGGGGCGGCGGCGCCAGGACCATCAGCTCCAGCGAGCCGTCCTCGTAGTCCGCCTGGAAAAGCCGGTCGAGGGAGAGCATGGCGGCGAGCAGCGCCGTTACCCACACCACCCCGGCACTCATGCGCGCGAGCAGGTTGGGCTCCGGCCCCACGCCGAAGGGAAAAAGCGTTGCCGCGATGACGAAAAACGCCACCACCATGATGCTGTCGGCGCCCTGGCGCAGGGCCAGGCGCAGGTCGCGGCGCACGATGCCGACGAAAGCATCCAGCAGGCTGCCGTTCATGCCGCCCCCGTCATATGAGCGCGTCCTCCGCCTCCAGGCCCAGCACATCGGCGGCGGGGGTGGCGGGGGCGAAGTCGGCCACCTGAAGGTAGCCGGGATCGGTCAGCCGCAGGTCCGTGTGGGTGGAGATCATCACCATGCCCCCGTGCCGGCGGTGCTCCGCCAGCATGGCCTCCACTTCCGCCACCGTCTCGCGGTCCAGGGCGGTGGTGGGCTCATCCAGCAGCCACAGCGGCGCCGGCACCACCAGAAGTCGCGCCAGGTTGAGCCGGCGCTTCTGTCCCGCCGACAGAAAGCGGCCCGGCAGGTCGGCCAGATGGTCCAGCCCCACGCGCGCCAGGGCGTCGTCCACCCGGCGATGCAGGGGCGTGCCGTGCTGCTCCCCGAGGCGGCCCCAGAACATGAGGTTCTCGCGCGCCGTGAGCACGGGCTTCACGGCGTCGTGATGCCCCAGGTAGTGGACGCGGGCGTGGTGGCTCTCGCGGTCCGCCCAGACGTCCGCCTCCTCCCACGCCAGGGTGCCCGCCGCGGGCCGCAGCAGGCCGGCGGCCAGGCGCAGGAAGCTGGACTTGCCGCAGCCGTTGGGGCCCACGACGAGCACGGCATCCCCCGCCCGCACCGTGAAGGTGAGGCCCGTGAAGACCACGCGCTCGCCCCGGATGCAGATGAGATCGTGACCGGTGAACAGCGACATGGCGGCGAGCCTAGCGGAAACCCGGATCGGGGCAAAGCCTTCAGGTGGGCAGTTCGTCGCCGAACCAGCGGTGGAAGCGGGGCAGGGCCTCGCGCCGGGCCTCCGCCTTGCGCCCCAGGCCGCGCAGGAAGCCCGTCAGGATGCGGCCGTCGTGGGCCCGGAAGGTGTCGCGGTGCTGGACGTAGAGGTGGGCCACGAGGACGTCGGCGATGGGGGTGGCGTTGCGCTCCACCAGGTCACCCAGGTGGGCCGCCGCGCGGCCCTCCACGATCTCGCCCCGGCCTTCCTGGCCCAGGATCTGGCCGCCGGCGTACAGGGTGCGCGCGAGGTGTTCCGGGTCCGCATCGAAAAGCGCGGTGAGGACGGCAATGTCCTCGCGCTCCAGGGGCAGCCAGGGGTGGCTGGCGTCACACAGACGCGCCCAGCAGCGGCGGCCCGGCTCCGCATCGTGGTGCACCTCGGCTTCCGGCGCCTCGACGGGCGCCGTTTCGCGGCCGCGGCCGAAGAGCCGGGCGAGGCGGGAGCCGCCCTTTTGGTTGTTCTGCTGATGGGCCTGGCCGGTGGCCTGTTTTCCGGTGTTCCGGCCGTCGTTGCGGGGGGTGTCCAGGTCGCCGACGAGTTGTTCCCAGGCGCGGGTCCACAGGGCCGACAGGTCGCGCGCCGTCCCCGGCGCGGACGGATAGGCGGCCACGCTGCCGTCGGCGAGGGCTTCCTCGCTGACGTGCTGGGCCCAGCCCTGGACCCGGCGGTTGGCAAGCATCACCGGCCCCAGGTGGTGGCGGATCTCGTGGCGCAGGGCATCGGCGGCGCCGGGGTGGACGAAGAAGGGCGGCCGCCGGTCCGTGGGCGGATCGGCGGCGAGGGCTTCCAGGCGCGCCGCCAGGTGGTCGCCGATGGCCTCCGTGAGCTGGGTCTCGAACGGGGCCGGGGCGGCATCGTCGGCCGCCGCCTCGCCGGCCGGCCCGGCCGCTTCCGATTCGCCGTCGGCGGGGGCCGCGTCCGGAACCGCCTCCGGCGGCACGGTGGGCGCCTCGGCGCGCCGCTCGCCGTTGGCCGTCCCGGCGGCGCGGGCGCGCTCCTTGCGCATTTCCTTGGTGGCCCGCAGGATCTGGACGACCGTGTCCTTCTGGGCCTGGGCCGAATCCCGGTCCTTGATGGCCTTTTCCACCAGGTCCAGGAATTCGCGCCGGCGTTCGGCATCGTCGGCGCGCCGGAACAGGGCCTCCACCACCACCCGCAGGCACTGGCGCAGCCGGTCCGGCGTGCCGGCCTGGAGCACCATGGGAATCAACTCATCCTCGAACACGTGCTCCCAATAGGCCGGCCCGCTTCCGGGCACGTCTTCCGCCACGGACTCCATCCCCAATATTCCCCTTGCACGTCACGGGGGTATCAGACGGTGGTGGGGCGGTAAACGTCTGTAAATCATGCGAAAGGAGGAAAAAGCCGCCCGGGGCTGGAAACACGCCCCGCGCCACGTTACAAAAGGGAAAACACGAGGGCGCCGGAACGCGTATGCACCGCTTCGCCAATCCCAAACGCTTCCTCGACCTGTCGCGGCGGATCGTGCCGTGGCTGGCCGGGGCCACGATCGTGCTGCTCGCCGCGGGCCTCGTCTGGGGGCTGGGCGTGGCGCCGCCCGACTATCAGCAGGGCGACAGCGCGCGCATCATGTACGTCCACGTGCCCGCCGCCTGGATCGGCATGTTCGGCTACACCTTCATGGCCGTGGCCTCCGCCGTCTTCCTGGTGTGGAAGCATCCCCTGGCGGACCTGGCGGCGCGCGCGGCGGCCCCGGCGGGTGCCGGTTTCACCTTCGTCTGCCTCGTCACCGGCAGCCTGTGGGGCAAGCCCATGTGGGGCGCCTGGTGGGTGTGGGACGCCCGGCTCACCTCCATGCTCATCCTTTTGTTCCTGTATCTCGGCTACATGGCCCTCATCAACGCGTTCGACGACGTGAACCGGGGCAGCAAGGCGGGCGCCGTCCTGGCCCTCGTGGGGATCGTCAACATCCCCGTCATCAAGTTCTCCGTGGAATGGTGGAACACCCTCCACCAGTCGGCGAGCGTGAGCCGCATGGCGGCGCCCGCGATGCCCCTCGGCATGCTGGCGCCCCTCTTGTTGATGGCCGTGGGCTTCACCACCTTCTTCGGCGTCATTGTGCTGCTGCGCATGCGAAGCGACATTGCCGCCGCCAAGATCCGCACCCTGCAGCTCGGCCAGGCCCGCACGGCCCCGGGTGACACGCGGGGGACGGAAAACACCGGGGAGGCCGCGCCGTGAACGCTGTTGTCGAGTTCCTGAGGATGGGGGGCTATGCCGCCTACGTGTGGCCCGCCTACGGCATCACGGCCGTGGTCATGCTCGGCCTCCTGGTGGCCACCCTGCGCGACCTGCGGGCCAACGAACGCACCCTGCAGACGCTCCGCCAGGCCCGCCGCGCCGCGCCCGCCCGCAACGACGAGGACCCCGCCCATGGCGAAGACTCTGTCCCGGTCGAAGCTTCTTAAACGCCGCCGCCTGTCCTTCCTGGCCCTGGGGCTCATCGCCCTGGCCGGTGCCACGGCCCTGGTGCTGACGGCCTTCGACGACAACCTGGTGTTCTTCTACGGCCCCAGCAAAATGCAGCGGAAGGCGCCGGCCCCCGACCAGCGGCTGCGCCTGGGCGGCCTCGTGAAGCAGGACAGCATCGAAAAGGTCAAGGGCGGGGCCAGGGTGCGCTTCGTCGTCACGGACAGGAAAACCGACGTTCCCGTCGTCTACAGCGGCATCCTGCCCGACCTGTTCCGCGAGGGGCAGGGCGTGGTGGCCGAGGGCCACCTGCGCAAGGACGGCACCTTCATCGCCGACGAGGTGCTCGCCAAGCACGACGAGAACTACATGCCGCCGGCGGTGGCCGAGACCCTCAAGGAAGACGGGCACTGGCAGGAGCAGAAGAACAAGAAATGATCGTCGAATTCGGCCACTTCGCCCTCGTCCTCGGCTTCGTGGTGGCCCTGGTCCAGGGGGTCGTGCCCCTGGTCGGGGCGCAGCGTGGCAACGCCGGCCTCATGGCCGTGGCGCCCGCCGCCTCCCTGGCCCAGTTCCTGGCCGTGGGCACCGCCTTCGCCGCCCTCACCTACGCCTACGTGGTGTCCGACTTCTCCGTGCTGAACGTGGTGAACAACTCGCACACGGCGAAGCCGCTCCTGTACAAGATCACCGGCGTGTGGGGGAACCACGAGGGCTCCCTGCTGCTCTGGGTGCTCATCCTGGCCGTCTTCGGGCTGGCGCTGGCGCTGTTCGGCAACAACCTGCCGCCCGCCCTGCGCGCCCGGGCGCTCGCCATCCAGGCGCTGGTGGCCTTCGGCTTCCTGGGCTTCCTGCTCTTCACCTCCAACCCCTTCGCCCGCACCATGCCGCCGCCCGTGAACGGCCAGGGGCTCAACCCCATCCTCCAGGACCCGGGGCTGGCCTTCCACCCGCCGTTCCTCTACCTGGGCTACGTGGGCTTCTCCATGGCCTTCTCCTTCGCCGTGGCGGCCCTCATCGAGGGCCGGGTGGACGCCGCCTGGGCGCGCTGGGTGCGGCCGTGGACCCTGGCCGCCTGGATCTTCCTGACGCTGGGCATCGGGCTCGGCGCCTGGTGGGCCTATTACGAGCTCGGCTGGGGCGGCTGGTGGTTCTGGGACCCCGTGGAGAACGCCTCCCTGCTGCCCTGGCTGGCGGGCACGGCGCTCCTGCACTCCGCCATCGTGGTGGAAAAGCGCGACGCCCTGAAAAGCTGGACCATCCTGCTTGCCATCATCACCTTTGCCCTGAGCCTGCTGGGCACCTTCCTGGTGCGCTCGGGCGTGCTCACCTCCGTCCACGCCTTCGCCAGCGATCCCACGCGCGGCGTCTTCATCCTGGGGCTGCTGGCCATCGTGCTGGGGGTGTCGTTCGCCCTCTACGCCTGGCGGGCGCCGCACCTGAAGGGCGGGGGCCTGTTCCGGCCCGTCTCGCGCGAGGGCAGCCTGCTGCTCAACAATGCCCTGATGGCCGCCGCCACCGGCACCGTGCTGCTGGGCACCCTCTTCCCCCTCATCGTGGAGGTGCTGGGCATGGGCAAGGTGTCCGTGGGCCCGCCCTACTACAACTACACCTTCGGCATCCTGATGATCCCGCTGGTGCTCGCCATGGCCGTGGGGCCCATGCTGGCCTGGAAGCGCGGCCGCCTCGGCCGGGCCCTGGCACGCCTCGTGCCCGCCGCCCTGGCCGCCGGCGTCGCCGCCGGCTGGGGCATCCTGCGCAGCGACACGGCAGGCAGCGCCGTGGTGGCCGCCATCGGCATGGGCCTCGCCGCCTGGCTGGTGGTGGGCACCCTGGTGGAACTCCTGGAGCGGTCCGGCTTCTACCGCCACGGCCCGGCCACGGCGCTGCGGCGCCTGCCCGGCATGCCGCGCGCCGCCTGGGGCATGACCCTGGCGCACCTGGGCCTGGGCATCGCCATCGCCGGCATGGTGGGCTCCAGCCTGTGGAAGGTGGAAAGCGTCCAGGTCATGGCCGCCGGCGACAGCCAGACGGTCGCCGGCTACACCTTCGCCTTCCACGGCGCCAGGGAGGTGAAGGGCCCCAACTACACGGCGGTCCAGGGAAGCTTCACGGTGAAGGGGCCGGACGGGGCCACCATCACCACCCTGGATCCCTCCAAGCGCAGCTACGAGGTGCGCTCCATGCCCACCACCGAGGCCGCCATCCACACCACCTGGGTCGGCGATCTGTACGCCGTGGTGGGCGATCCGGCCAAGAAGCGCGAGGGCTTCGTCACCCGGCTGTACTATAACCCGCTGGTGCCGTGGATCTGGATCGGCTCCGTGGTGATGGTCCTGGGCGGCCTGGTATCGCTGAGCGACCGGCGGCACCGGGTGGGCGTGCCCGCCCGCGCCCGGACGGCGCGCCGGCAGACGGACGGGGAGGGCGCGTGATGCGGCGCATCCTCTATCTCCTGCCCCTCATTATCCTGGCCGGGCTGGTGGTCGCCTTCGCTCTGCGCCTGGGCGACCCGGACAAGGAGACCCTGCCGTCGCAGCTCATCGACCGCAAGGTGCCGCAATTCGCCCTGGACCCCCTGCCCGGACGCGGCCGGGCGCTGTCGAGCGGGGACCTGAAGGGGCAGGTGAGTCTTCTGAACATCTTCGGCTCGTGGTGCCGCAGCTGCGTCGCCGAGCACCCCATGCTCAAGCGCATCCAGCGCGAGTACGACATTCCGTTGCACGGCATCGACTGGAAGGACGACCCCGAGGCCGGCAAGGCCTGGTTGGCACGCCATGGCGACCCCTACGACCGCATCGGCCTGGACCCGGACAGCAGGGTGGCCATCGACCTCGGCGTCACCGGCGCGCCGGAGACCTTCATCGTGGGGCCCGACGGCCGCATCCGCTACAAACACACCGGGCCCATCACGCCGAAGGTGTGGAAGGACACCATGCTGCCGCTCATCCGCAAGCTGCGGAGGACGTCATGAGGCTGACCGCCGCCCTCGTCGTGGCCGGCGCGCTCTTGGCCGCCCCGGCCGCCGCCGTCCAGCCCAGCGAGAAGCTGGACGATCCCGGGCTGGAGCAGCGCGCCCAGGAAGTGGGCGAGAAGCTGCGCTGCGTGGTGTGCCAGAATCAGGCCATCGCCAACTCCAACGCCGACCTGGCCGCCGATATGCGCAAGATCGTGCGCGAGCGCATCAAGGCGGGCGCCACCAACGAGGAGGTCATCCAGTACATGCAGTCGCGCTACGGCGACTATGTGCTGCTCAACCCGCCCGTGAAACCCAAGACCTACGCGCTGTGGGGCGGGCCGGCGGTGCTGGCGCTCATCGCCCTGGGGGCCGTCCTCGTGTACTACCGCCAGCGGCGCACGCGCGACGCCGAGGACGCGCCCCTGTCCGCCGAGGAGGCCGCGCGCGCCGACCGCCTGCTGGCCGAAGACGATGATGCGGCGGCCGACGACGACCGCCGCGGGGAGGCTACATGACCCTGTGGATCGCCGCCGCCGTCCTCACCCTGCTCGCCGTCCTGCTCATCGGCGTGCCCCTGTGGCGCGGCGCCGGCGCGGGCGATACCACCGGCCGGCGCGCCTACGACATGCAGGTCTTCCGCGACCAGCTCGCCGAGGTGGACAACGACGAGCAGGAGGGGCTCATGAGCCCCGATGCCGCCGAGGCGGCGCGCACGGAGATCAAGCGCCGCATGCTGGCCGCCGACAGCGCCGATGCCGTGCGCCTCACCCCGGGCCGCAGCCGCACCCTCGCCGGGGTCCTCATCGTCATCATCCCCCTGGCCGCCTTCGGCACCTATGCCGCCCTGGGCAACCCGGGCATGCGGGACCACCCCTACGCCGAACGCGACGTCGGCGGCGAAAGCCGCACCGCCGCCAAGGGTCCGTCCGGCGAAATGTCGCGCCAGGACGTGCAGGCCATGGTGGAGCGCCTGCGCAAGCGCCTGGAAGAGAACCCCGACAATCCGGAGGGCTGGCGCCGGCTGGCGCGCGCCTACACCGTCATGGGCCGCTGGCAGGAGGCGGCTTCCGCGTGGCAGTCCCGCATCGACCGCACCGGCGGCGGCCCGCGCGCCTGGGCGGGGCTGGGCGAGGCCCTGGTGCGCGGGCGGGACGGCCGCGTGCCGGCGCGCGCCATGGTCGCCCTGGCGCGCGCCATGAAGGCCGGCGCCGAGGACCCGCGCGCCCCCTTCTACCTGGGCATGGGTCTGGCCCAGAACGGCCGCCTGCGGGCCGCGGCCGGCCTGTGGAAGGCCACCGTGCAGAAGGCGCCGGAGGGGGCGTCGTGGGTGGGCACCGTCAAGGAGTCCATCAAGCGCGCTGCCGACCAGCTCGACACCACCCCCGGCGCCATCGAACCGGCCACGCCCGACTACGACCGCATCATCGCCGAAAACCGGGAATCGGCGGACCAGGAGAAGGCCATCGACAAAAAGGCCGCCGAGATGGCCCAGCGGGTGGACGCCATGCTCAAGCGGCTGCGCCAGGCGGCCGAGGAGAGCCCCGGGGACGCCGCCGCCTGGCGGCGCCTGGGCCGCGCCGCCATGATGGGCCGGCGGTACGACACGGCGGTGGAGGCCTTCGGCCGGCTCGTGGACCTGAAACCCGAGGCGCCGGCGCCGCGCCGCCTGCGCGCCCGGGCGCTCCTGGCCCGGGCCGGCTGGCAGGGCGGCGACACCCCCATGCCCGAGGCGGCGGTGAAGGCCGTGACGGCGGCCCTGGCGCGCGGCGGCACGGCGCCCGAGACCCTGTTTCTGGGTGGCGTGGCGGCCCAACAGAAGGGCGACACGGCCACGGCCCGCAAGCGCCTGGAAAAGGCGCGTGACAAGGCGGGGCCGGACAGCGCCCTGGGCAAGGCGGCGGCCGACCGCCTGAAGACCCTGGGGGGCGACGGCTGATGGCATGTCGGCCGTTGCCGAATCCGGGGGCAGGCTTTACCATCCCGGCGCCGAGAACCGCCGAGACATGCCCTGAAACCAGCCGGAACCGCCGCGCATGACGCAGGACAGTGAAGCGCCCGCCCTGACGGACGTGAGCGGCGTATGCCGCGATCTCATCCAGCACGCGGCCGACGCCATCCTGCTGGTGGCGGACGACGGCACGGTGCGCGGCGCCAACCGGGCCGCCCACGCCCTGTTCGGGTACACGGGCGGCCTGGTGGGCCTGTCCGTCTACGATCTCCTGGAAAACCCGGACGAGGACCCCTTCAGCGGCCTCCTGGCCGCCCCCGGCGAGAATGTGAGCGTGCTCGGCAACACGCGCGACGTGGCGTGCCGGCGCAGCGACGGACGCACGGTCTTCGTGGAAAGCGCCACCAGCCGCGTCGAGGTGAGCGGCGAGCAGGTCCACATGGCCATCCTGCGCGACGTCACCAGCCGTCGCGAGCTGGAGGAGGTGTTCCTGGAGACGGAGGAACGCCTGGGCAGCATCGCCAACAACATCCCGGGCATCGTTTTCCAGCGCCTCATGCACCCCGACGGCAGCTTTGCCTATCCGTTCCTGAGCCCGGCCACCGAGGCCATCCTGGGCTATACGCCGGAAGACCTGCCGTTCAACAAGGCGGGCGACATCGACGTGGTGCACTGGGCGGACCGCGATGCGCGCCGCGAGGCCATGCAGCGGTCCGCCGCCAACCTGACCCCCTGCCACGAGGAGTTCCGCGCCATCACGCGGGATTCCCAGATCCGCTGGCTTTCGGGCTCCGCCGGGCCGCAGCTCCTCAACAACGGCGACATCCTGTGGGACGGCGTGCTCATCGACATCACCGACCGCAAGCGCGCCGAGCAGCGCGTGGAAATGGTGATGGACCATGCCGCCGACGCCATCCTAACCATCAACGCCGAGGGCCGCATCGAATCGGCCAACCCGGCGGCCGGGGAGATGTTCGGCTACGCCGAGGCGGACCTCGTGGGCATGGACGTGGCGGGCCTCATGCCCGAGACGGCCAGCCTGACCCGCGCCGAGGACATCCACGTCCAGGCCGCCGGCACGGACACCGGACTCGTCGGCCAGGGTCCGCGCGAGACGGAGGGCCGCCGGCGCGACGGCACCACCTTCCCCCTGGAGCTGGCGGTGAGCGAGGTGCGCACGGAGACGGGGCGCGTCTTCGTCGGCGTCGGTCGCGACATCACCGTGCGCAAGCTCACCGAGGAGGCCCTGCGCGAGAGCGAGCAGCGGCTGTCCAGCATCGCCGCCAACCTGCCCGGCATCGTCTTCCAGCGCGTGCGCCGGCCCGACGGCACCGTGGCCTACCCCTACGTGAGCGAGGGCTGCCGCGAGGTGCTGGGCGTCGAGCCCGAGGAGCTGGTGGCCGCGCCCGAGCTTTTCCTGGAGGCCCTGCACCCCGAGGACCGGGCGCAGTTCGAGGCTCACCTGGGCCGCTCGGCGGAAACCCTGGAGCCTTTCGAGGAGGAATTGCGGGTGACCCACCGCGACGGCCGGCAGCGCTGGCTGCGCGGCCAGTCGCGCCCGCGCCGGCAGCCCGACGGCACCGTGGTGTGGGACGGCATCACCCTGGACGTGACGGACCGCAAGGAGGCCGAGGAGCGCCTGCGCTACCTGGCCTATTACGATCCCGTCACGGGCATTCCCAATCGGTCGCTGGTGGTGGAACGGTTCGAGCAGGCCCAGGCGCACGCCGACCGCGCCGGCACCCGCGTCGCCGTCCTCTCCCTGGGCCTGGACGGCTTTTCCATCATCAACGCCACCTTCGGCCACGCCACCGGCGACCAGGTGCTGAAGGCCGCCGCCGAAACCATGCAGTCGGCCCTCGGCAGGCCCGACATCCTGGCCCGGGCCTCGGGCGACCGCTTCCTCATGATGGTCACCGGCATCGTCGAGGACGCCGACATCAGCGAGGTGATCGAGGCCGTGCGCGGCTGTTTCCGCCAGCCCGTGCGGGTGGAGCAGCAGGAATTCGACCTGTCGGTCACCATCGGCGTCGCCGTCTATCCGGAGCACGGCACGGACGCCGAGCTGCTCATCAAGAACGCCGACGCCGCCCAGCACCGCGCCAAGGGCCAGGGCGTGGGGGCCGCCCAGTTCTTCACCAACGAAATGGCCGAGCGCGCCGCCAAGACCCTGTCGCTGCAGGCCCGGCTGCGCCGCGCCATCGACAACGACGAGTTCGTTCCCTTCTTCCATCCCCAGATTTCGCTGGAGACGGGCGAGATCATCGGCACCGAGGCCCTGGCCCGCTGGGAGAATCCGGAGCTGGGCATGGTGTCGCCGGGCGATTTCATTCCGGTTGCGGAAGAGTACGGCCTCATCGACGGCATCGCCGACCAGATCCTGCGCAAGTCCTGCCACTACACCCGGCAGTGGCAGCAGCGCGGCTACGGTTTCATCCCGGTGGCCGTGAACATCTCGGGGCGGCAGTTCCAGAACGCCCGCCAGCTCACGGCGACGCTGGACGAGATCCTGGACTCCACCGGCCTGTCGCCCGAGTACCTGGAGCTGGAGCTGACGGAATCCTCGGCCATGCAGGACCCGGACCACGCCATCTCCGTCCTGCGCACCTTCCTGGACCGGGGCATAAGCTGCGCCATCGACGATTTCGGCACGGGCTATTCCTCGCTGTCCGTCCTGCGGCGCTTCCCCATCACCAAGCTGAAGGTGGACCGGGCGTTCGTCTTCGACGTCACCACCGACGCCAACAACGCCGCCATTGTCGAGGCCATCCTGGCCCTCGCCCACGCTCTCAATCTCAAGGTGGTGGCGGAAGGCGTGGAGACCCGCGACCACCTGGCTTTCCTGCACAACAGGAAATGCGAGTCCGTGCAGGGCTTCCTTTTCGCCAAGCCCCTGCCCGCCGGCGACATGGAGGCCCTTCTGCGCGACAACGTACGCCTGCCGCTGCCGGGCGAGCTGCCCGAGGACCAGGCCACCGGCTGACCGTCGCCCAAACATTTTTTCCTTTTCCCCCTCGCCGGCCGGCGCGGTTGCGAAAACGACCGTCATCCCGGAAACCGCCGGAGCGCCGACCGCGCTCCGGCGGTTATCCGGGACCTGTCCAATTCCGGTACGGACGTTTCCCGGAAAAGGCCTGTGTGGTGTTCGATCCCCAAGGGGGACAGGGTCAGCCAGATCCCGGATCGTTTTTGCGCCGGCCGCAGGCCGTCGCAAAAACGTCCGGGATGACGGCGGTCCGCGAGCCGCCCGTTCCCGCTATTTCTCCTCTTCTTTCAGGAAACGTTTGGCGCGCTTGAGCCCCAGCCACAGCGCCGCCACCACCAGGGGCACCGCGATGCCGGTGAAGAGGTCGGGCTGGACGAAGGGCAGGCCGCCCGCCTTGGCGCCCTTCAGGAGGTAGCCGATGAGCCCGGTGACGTAGTAGCTGATGGCCACCACGGACAGGCCCTCCACCGTTTCCTGCAGGCGGAGCTGAAGCTCGGCGCGCCGGTTCATGGCGGCGAGCTGGTCCTGGTTCTGGGTCTCCAGCTGCACCTCCACCCGCGCGCGCAGGAGGGCCGCCATGCGGGCGCCGCGGTCGGACAGGCCGCGGGCGCGGCCGCCCACCTCCTCGCACGTCTGCATGGCCGGGGCCATGCGGCGCTCCAGGAACTCCCCCAGCGGCTGCACGCCCTGGATGCGCTCCTCGCGCAATTCCTGGAGCCGGCGTTGGACGATGTTGTAATAGGCGCGCGCCGCACCGAAACGATAGCTGGTGGCCGCCGTCACCGCCTCGATGTCCGAGGCCACCGCCGAGAGGCGTTCCAGCAGGCGGGCATCGGTCTGGTCCTGTTGGGATTCCGCCATGGCGGCGGCGATGTTGTTGAGCTCCGCGTCCGCGCGCGACAGCTCGGGCGCCGCCCGGCGCGCCGGGTCCAGGGCCAGGAGTGCCATGAGACGGTAGGTGTGCACCTCCAGCAGGCGCTGCACGTGGCGGCCCGCCTGGCGCGCGTTGAAGCCCTCGTCCTGGATCAGGATGCGGGCGAAGCCGTCGTCGTGCAGCCAGAGGTCGGAATACATGCGCCCGGCCCCGCCGGCAATGCGCGAGCCCACGAGGGTGTTGCCATTGAACAGGGCGGCCAGGGCCTCGGGCGGGCGGGCGGCGCCCTGCTCCCGCGGCTCCAGGGCGAAGTGCACCGCCGCCAGCACCGTCCCCGGCAGGGCCGCCAGCCAGTCGCGCGGCAGGAAGTCGATCACGGGATGGGCGAAGGGGTCGTCAAAACCGCCCTGCCGGAAGAAGGTGTAGGTGCAGAACTCTGTGTGCCGCTCCCAGCGCACCCGCACCGGGCCCAGGTCCACCATGAAATGGTGCGTGTCCGGCCCGGGCTCCGGCGTGCCGTAATGCCGGCACAGGCGCACCAGGTGCTCGTATTCCACCTCGCCGGCGTGCTCGCCGCTCATGAGGGCCAGGTGCGAGCCGCGCTCGGGCGTGTTGAGTTCCTCGTACGGCCGGGCGTGCACCTCGTTGACGAGGGCCCAGCGCCCGGGATGTTCCGTCAGCCCGTATTCCATGGCGTCCCTGATCGTCTGCCGGGGCGCCGGACCATTGCATGCCACCCGGCCGAGCGCAATGCGGCTACGCGTGATCAGCGATCTCGCGCCGCGCCACCGCCACCGACTTGATCATGGCGTGGACGGAACGGCCCGGTTCCAGGCCCAGTGTATGCACGGCGCGCCGCGTCACCCGGGCCCACAGGGGGCAGCCGGCGTCCAGGCGCACGTCCACCTGACCGTCCTCCGCCTCGGCGATCTCGGCCACCGTGGCGGGGAAGATGTTCTGCACGCTGGTATCCGCCGGCGGCGTCAGGGCGAGCGCCACGTCGCGGGCATGGATGCGCAGGCGCACCGCCCGCCCCGCCGGCTGGTCCACCGCCGGCACCCACAGCCGGCCGCCGGCAAAATCCAGCCCCGTGAGGCCGTCGTCCGAACGCGGCACGGCCACCGTCGCCCGTACCACCGCGCCGGCGGCGAAACGGCCCGTCAGGGGCCGCAGGTCCAGGCGGCTCATGAGGTCTTCCACGGGACCCGCGGCGACGCTTCGGCCATCGTCCATGAGCACCAGCCGGTCGGCCAGGGCCAGGATCTCGTCCGTGGCGTGGCTGACGTAGAGGATGGGGATTTCCAGCTCGCCGGCCAGGCGCCGGATGAAGGGCATCACCTCCGCCTTGCGCTCGGCGTCCAGGGCGGCCAGGGGCTCGTCCATGAGCAGAAGGCGCGGGCTGGCAAGAAGGGCACGGCCCATGGCGACGCGCTGCTTTTCGCCGCCCGACAGGGCCCCCGGGCGGCGGTCCAGGAGGCTTTCCAGGCCGAGCAGGGCCACCACGTGGTCGAAGCCCACCCGGCGGTCGCCGGGGGGCAGCCGGTCCATGCCGTAGCGGAGGTTGCGGCGCACGGAAAGGTGGGGAAAGAGGCGGCCGTCCTGGAAGACCAGGCCCACCCGGCGCCTTTCCGGCGGCATCTCCGTGCGTCGCGCGGCATCGAAGAGCGTCGCGCCCTCGGCCGTGACGTGCCCCGTGTCGGGGCGCAGGAGTCCCGCGATCATGGCGATGACCGACGACTTGCCGGCCCCGGAACGGCCGAAAAGCGCCGTGATGCCCGGGGCGTCCGCCGTGAAGGCGGCGTCGATGGTCACCCCGGTAAAGCTTTTGCGAACCGATACGTCGAGCATTAGCCATGCAACTTTCGGGTAAGATGGCGCGACAGCAGCTCCGACCCCGCCAGGGCGGCCAGGGCGATGACCACCGACACGACGGCGAGCCGGGCCGCCGGCCATTCCGCCCCCGGCGTCTGGATCTGGGTGTAGAGGGCCAGCGGCAGGGTGCGGGTCTCCCCCGGAATGTTGGAGACGAAGGTGATGGTGGCGCCGAACTCGGAGAGGGAGCGGGCGAAGGCCAGGAGCGTTCCCGTCAGGATGCCCGGCGCCGCCAGGGGCAGCGTGATGGTGAAAAACACCCGCGCCGGGCCCGCGCCCAGGGTGCGGGCCGCCGCCTCCAACCCCTGGTCCGCGGCCGCCACGGCCTGGCGGATGGCGCGCACCATGAGGGGAAAGGCCACCACCGCCGAGGCCACGGCCGCCCCCTTCCACGTGAAGGCCACCGTGATGCCGAAGGCGTCGTGAAGGAAGGCGCCCAGCGGCCCGTTCCGGCCAAGCAACAGAAGCAGGATGTAGCCGACGGCCACCGGCGGCAGCACCATGGGCAGGTGGATGAGGCCGTCCACCAGGAGCTTGCCCGGGAAGTTGCGCCGCGCCAGCAGCCAGCCCGCCGCGATGCCCAGCGGCAGGCTGGCCGCCACCGCCCAGACGGCCACGCGCAGGCTGAGGCCGATGGCCGTCCATTCCGCGGGCGTCAGGAGATCGCTCACGGTTTCCGGAACCCGGCCTTGCGGAAGACCTTCTGCGCCGTCCCGCCCGTCAGGAAGTCGAGGAAGCGGCGGCCGGCCCTGGAGTCCGCGTCCGTGAGCGCCGCCGGATAGCGGATGGCCGGGTAGCTGTCGGCGGGGAAGGTGTCCACCACCTGGACGCCATCGGTGAGCGCCGCGTCCGTGGCATAGACCACGCCCAGCGGCACCGCCCACGTTTCCACCAGCCGCAGGGCCGCCCGCACGTCGTTGGCGCGGGCCGCCCGGTCCTTGAGCTTTTGCCACAGGCCCAGATTCTTCAAGGCCGTGCGGGCGTAATCGCCGGCGGGCACGTACTGCGGATCGCCCAGGGCCAGCCGGCCGTCGTCGCCGAGCCAGGCGCCGATCGAGGCATCCGGGGCCACTTCCGCCGCCGTGTCGGCCCCGGCCGGCGCCACCAGGACCAGGGCGTTGCGCGTCACCACCCGGCGCGTGCCGTCCACCAGGTGGCCGTTCTCTTCCAGATGGTCCATCCAGTCCACATTGGCCGAGATGTAGACGTCGGCCGGCGCCCCCTGCGCGATCTGCTTGGCGAGGCTGCCGCTGGCAGCGAAGGAGGTTGTGACCGGCGTGCCCGTCTGCTCCTCGAACTTCTTGGCCAGAGCCTTCACCACGTTGGTGGTGGAGGCGGCGGCATAGACGGTGAAGCCGGCCTGCGCGGCGGCGGGGCCGGCGGTCACGGCGGCGGCCAACAGGGCCGCGGGGATGATCCGGCGCATGGGTCCCTTCTCCTCTCAAGGCCATTTTTTATGTTCAGCCGTATATAGCGGTTCCCACGATCGGGGCCCGGCCGGCGGTTGTCAACCGATTTTATGTTCACGTGTATATAGCGCCTGGCCGGCCCGCGACCGTCACACCGTCTTTAGGCAGTCGAATCGGGCAGCCGTCTGGATCCGGTTACGAGCCGGCCGATGCGGCGGGGAAGGGCGCGGCGACGGTAAACCGCAGCAAGGCCATCGCCGATGCCCCCGGGGCGGACGCCATCCCCGGCTCCAGGGCTCATGGACCGACCAGCAGGGTCACGCTTAGCCCGGCCAGGAGGAGGGCATAGCCGAAGGGCACCCAGTGGGGCCGGCGGGTGCGGCGCAGCCAAAGAGTGCCCGCCGTGCTGCCGGCGAGAACGGCCCCGGTGGTGGCCGCCATCAGCGGCCACGGTGCCGCGAGCATGGGCACGTGCCCGGCGAAGCCCGCCGTCGATACCGCGCACGAAACGAAGGCGGTGGCCCCTGCCACGCGGCGCGCTTCGTAGCCCAGCGCCACCAACAGGGGCCCGATGAACACGCCCCCGCCGATGCCGAAAAGGCCGCTCAGCACGCCCACGCCCAGGCCAATCGTTCCGCTTACGAGACGACGCCGTTCGGCCGGGGCGCGGGCCAGGCCGCCGCCCGCCGGGGGGTGGCATGCGCGCCACAGGGTGAAGGCGGCCACCGCCAGCAGGAGCGTTCCCAGGCCCGTCGCCACGACCGCCGGCGGCAACAGGTGGGTTCCGCGGCTGCCGGCGAGGGCCGCCAGGGCCGTCACGGCGGCCAGGGGCCAGAGGCCGCGCCAGTCCACCCAGCCCCGCGGCCCGTAGGCGGCCAGCGCCCGGCCGCTGGTGAGGACGTTGAGGAAAAGCGCCAGGGGAATGGCCACCGTGGGCAGGGGATACCACGTGGCGAGCACCGGCCCGTAGACGATGGCCCCGCCCAGGCCCAGGGCGGCGAAGATCGCGGAAAGCCCGGCCAGGGCAAGGGCCGCCGACACCAGGGTCATCGAGGGTCAGGCCCCGCCCGGGGGCGAGCCTCTATCCTTTCGCCACCATGGGACCCATGGGCCCGCCGCCCATGACGTGGCCGTGGACGTGGTCGATTTCCTGGCCGCCGTCGGCGCCGGAGTTGACGATAACGCGATAGCCGGACTCGGCCACGCCCGTCTCCTTCGCGGCTTTGGCCAGGCCACGCACCCAGGCGGCGATCTCGGCGTCGGTGGCGTTCTCGGCGAAATCGTTGAGGCCCGTGTACCGGCCCTTGGGGATGACCACGTTGTGCACGGGGGCCTGCGGGTTGATGTCCTTGAAGGCCAGGACCTGGTCGTCCTCGTGCACCGTGTCGTTGGGGATTTCGCCGCGCAGGATCCTGGCGAAGACGTTGTTGTCATCGTAGGCCATGATGCGCCTCCTTTGTTTGTCGTAGCCGTGGGCGGGCCCACAGATGCTCGGGTCGAGCCCGAGCATGACGCCGACGGCGTATCCCGTTCGGGTGGGGGGTGCGGGGGGAACCCTCTGGTTCCCCCCGCTTTTTCCCTTTTTTCCCCTTTTTCCCCTTCACGTATGCTTGCGGGCCTTTTTCTCCGTGATGCCGGAGGTGCCGGTGCGCCGGTCCAGTTCCTGCCACACCTGGTCCGGGTCCACGCCGCATTCCGCCCACAGCACCAGCAGATGGTACAGAAGATCGGCACTTTCCGAGGCGACGTCCGCAGGTTCCTGAGAGGTGGCGGCGATGACGGCCTCGACGGCTTCCTCGCCGGTTTTCTGGGCCACCTTGGCGCGACCGCGCGACAACAGCTTGGCGGTGTAGGAGCTTTCCGGATCGGCGTCGCGACGTTCGTCAATGGTGGCGAAGAGCCGGTCCAGCACCCGGCCGTCCGGGGCGTTCTCGTCGGTCATGCCGCATCCTCCCGGTTATCCAGGCGCACGGGCACGCCCGCCGCCCGCATGTGGTCCTTGGCCTGGCGGATGCTGTAGGTGCCGAAGTGGAAGATGGAGGCGGCCAGGACGGCGCTGGCGTGGCCGTCGCGCACCCCTTCCACCAAGTGGTCGAGATTGCCCACGCCGCCCGAGGCCACCACCGGCACCGGCACGGCGTCGGCGATGGCCCGCGTCAGCGGGATGTTGAAGCCCTCCCTGGTGCCGTCGCGATCCATGGAGGTGA